>PIVQ01000238.1 GCA_003354055.1 Desulfobacteraceae bacterium
TTCCATATAATCCTGACGGCGAGAGGCTTCAATAGTAAAATGGTCGGGATTATAGGTCTGCATAATCACCCTACCTGGTTCCTTGCCCCTGCCCGCCCTTCCCGCCACCTGCGCCAGCAGCTGAAAGGTTCGCTCGCTGGCTCGAAAATCCGGCAGACTTAAGGAGAGGTCCGCACAGATCACACCCACCAGGGTGATGGAGGGGAAATCATGCCCCTTGGCCAGCATCTGGGTGCCCACGATAATGTCCACGGTCCGGTTCCGGATCTGTTTTAGCAGACGTAAGACACTTCCCTTTTTAGCGGTCGAATCCTGATCCATCCTGGCCAGACGGGCATCCGGAAAAAGGGTTTTCAGCATGGATTCGACCTTTTCCGTACCAAATCCGAAGTTCTTCAGCTTACCGGTTTTGCACTCAGGACAGCGGACACCTCCCGCCAATGTATGACCGCAAAGATGACATTTATAAAAATCCCCGCCCTTGTGAAAGGTCATAGTTACGTCGCAATAGGGGCAATGCAACGTTTTTCCGCAGGACTGACAGGCCGGGAATGTAGCAAACCCCCTTCTGTTCAGAAAAATCAATGTTTGATTTCCCTTTTCCAGACAGGACCGGATTTCACGGCCCAATTCAGGGGTGATGATACGATCCGTGCCCCAGGTATCCTTATACTTTTTCATATCCACCAGGGTGACCTTAGGCAACGGATTATTATTGACCCGTTTTGTGAGTTCAAGCTGTGAAAACCGTCCTGCACGGACATTCTGATAGGACTGTACAGAGGGGGTGGCAGATCCTAAAATAACAGGACAATCATGCATTTTCCCCCGCACCACAGATAGGTCACGGGCATTATACCGCAATCCCGATTCCTGCTTATAGGAGGTGTCATGCTCCTCATCTACAATAATAATTCCGATTTTCTTTATGGGTGCAAAGACGGCAGACCTGGCCCCGATCACAATATTGACCTTTTCCAGAGCGATCCTGCGCCATTGGTCCAGGCGTTCACCATTGGTGAGCATGGAATGGATCACGGCAATTTTTTCACCGAACCTGGCCCTAAAACGCCTCTCGGTCTGGGAGATTAAAGCAATTTCAGGCACCAGCACGATTGCGCCCAGGCCCTTGGCCACGGCATCGGCCACCAGCCGCATATAGACTTCGGTCTTGCCGGATCCTGTCACCCCGGTCAGCAGGTAGGGAATAAAACCAATATCTCCATCCTTTTGCACCTGAGCCACCAGGGCTGCCTGCTCTTTGGTAAGTTGCGGCGGCGTGTCCGGTTCAACCGGATCGCCCAACGGATCCCGAAACACCTGGCGCTGAGCCACAGTCAGATACCCGGCCTCAGTCAGGGGCTGTATCAGTTTTGGCGCTGTGGGAACATGGACCTTTAACCCGGTCATGGAAATTTCACCGGCCTCCCGGACAATGGAAAGAATCTGGATTCTTTTTTTAGACATCCGGATCTGTTTACCGGGCAGATCTTTGGCAGAAGAGATAAATTTTTCCATCTTTATGCCGGCGGTCTCTTTTTTCAACACAGCCGACACTGCAATTGTATCTTTTTTTTCCATCTTCCGGACCAGAGCAGCTATGGACGAGCCGGATTTTATAAGGGATTTTAAGGTGCAACCGTTCTTTTGGTTCCGCTGGCTGTTCAGCCGGTCGATCAGTTCCGCCTCCTCAGGTGAAAGGTCTCCTTTGACCAGGGCTTTCTGCCCCGCCTCGGTAACAAAGACACAAGAGACATCCTGACGTTCCAGCCCGGACGGGAGAGCGGTTTTAATGGTTTCGCCCAAAGGGTGAATATAATAATCCGCCACCCATCGGAAAAACGGGATATCGGTTTGTGGAAACAGAGGATGGTCATCCAGCAGGGCAAGCATATTTTTAGCCTTATAAGGCCCGCAGCTGTCCTGCTCTCCAAGGATATATCCGGTTATCCGCCTTCTGCCGAAGGGTACCAGCACCCGCATACCGGGACAGGCATCGGCCCGAAATTCCTCGGGAATCTTGTAAACAAAAGTCTGATTCAGCGGCAGGGTAACACTGACATCAATGTAGTCAGATAAAATCATGGAGTCTATTGTGCAAAAATCCCCAAATAATATCAACAGCTGACTAGTTTTAGACTAAATTTTCTTGACTAAAAACCCCATGTCTAATAATCTTGGGGGGATATACTTCATCAGACAAATTATACGAAACAAGGAGGCAATATGGCTGTATTTGTAGAGAATCATCCTCTCATCAAACATAAATTAGGACTTATGAGACAAAAAGACATCAGCACCAAAGACTTTAGGCAACTCTCTTCGGAAGTCGCCAGGCTGCTGACCTATGAAGCAACGAAGAACCTTGAAACTGAAAAGAAGGTCATTGAAGGCTGGGCAGGCAAGGTTGAAGTCGATAAGATCAAAGGCAAAAAAATCACCATTGTACCCATCCTGAGAGCAGGTTTAGGCATGATGGACGGTGTCATAGACCTGATCCCCTCAGCCAAGGTTTCCGTCGTGGGCTTTTACAGGGACGAAGAGACTCTGAAACCCGTGCAATACTACTTCAAGACAGCCAATGCCCTTGAGGAACGGACCGCCCTGATTCTAGATCCCATGCTCGCCACCGGCGGCACCCTCATCGCCACCATTGACCTGCTCAAAGAAGCCGGCTGTAAGAAAATCAAAGGATTATTTCTGGTGGCAGCTCCCGAAGGGATTGCCAAAGTCGAAGAAAAACATCCGGACATTGATATTTATACCGCCAGCGTAGATGAATGTCTCAATGATGTCGGTTACATTCTCCCGGGACTCGGGGATGCCGGCGACAAAATATTCGGGACAAAATAATATTAACCCGTGGGGAACCTTTAATAAATTAGAGGTTCCCCATACGTTTCAAAGGAAAAAATTAAAGATGTCGCAGAACACCTCAACATCAACTGAGTACAACTTCCGGGTAAAAGACTGCTTTCTGGGTGCCCAGATGCTCTTTGTGGCCTTTGGCGCACTGGTTCTGGTCCCCCTGCTCACAGGACTGAATCCCAATGTGGCTCTGTTCACCGCAGGTCTGGGCACCATCGTGTTTCAGATCATCACAAAAGGTAAGGTGCCGGTATTTTTAGCCTCATCCTTTGCCTTTATCGCCCCCATTATTTACGGGGTGGAAACCTGGGGCATCCCGGGTACCATGTGCGGCCTGGCCGCAGCCGGTGTCATCTACATTCTCCTGAGCCTTCTCGTGCGGTGGCAGGGAAGCGACATCATAAAAAAAGTACTTCCTCCCGTAGTAACCGGTCCTGTAATCATGGTTATCGGGCTCATTCTGGCACCGGTTGCCGTTTACATGACCATGGGCAAAACCGGGGACGGCGCCATTGTGCTCTTTCCCCAGACCCAGGCCATGACCGTTGGTCTCTGCGCTCTGGCTACCACCATCCTGGTCTCCATTCTTGGCAAGGGTCTGTTTAAACTGATCCCCATTCTCTGCGGTATTGCAGTGGGATATATCCTGGCCCTGTTCTTCGGGTTTGTTGATTTTTCCCCCGTTGCCAATGCGCCCTGGTTTGCCGTGCCTGATTTTGTCATGCCGGAATGGAATCTGGAGGCTATCTTTTATATAGTCCCCATCGCCATTGCCCCGGCTATTGAACATTTTGGAGATGTGGTGGCCATCGGCGGCGTTACGGGAAAAGACTATCTCAAGGATCCCGGAATTCAGAACACCATGCTTGGAGACGGTGTTGCCACCTCCATAGCCTCTTTTCTGGGCGGACCGCCAAACACGACTTACTCAGAGGTTACCGGTGCTGTTGCATTGACCAAGATGTTCAACCCGGCCATTATGACCTGGGCTGCGATTACTGCCATGCTCCTGGCATTTGTCGGTAAACTTGGAACTCTGCTCCAGACCATTCCGACTCCTGTTATGGGCGGTATCATGCTGCTTCTTTTCGGTGCCATCATGGTGGTGGGCTTAAATACTCTGGTCAGATCCGGAGATGATCTTATGGAAGCCCGGAACCTGAGCATTGTGGCCCTGATCCTGATCTTCGGTATCGGCGGAATGAGTTTTTCTGCCGGCCAGTTCCAGCTCCAGGGTATCGGCCTTGCCGGTATTTTAGGGGTTGTATTAAACCTGGTACTGCCAAAAAGCCGCGAATAGCACGACAACAGGTAACACAGACAAAACAGATCCCCGGAAGCCCGTCAGGTTTCCGGGGATTTTTTTTATCTTTCCGGCAGGCCTTGATGTATGTCAATTCCTTTTTCCTTAATCTGATGTAAATTCGATCTATATTCAACATAAATTTTAAGGAGAGCTTCATGCACAGCGGATGTTCCGGCCATCATGAATCAGGCAAAGAGATTGTAGACAAGATCAGAATGATGGGATTTAATACGGCACCCATGGTTGACCCTGTTAAAATTCATTGCAGCAATTGTAAAACCGACTTCCAGATGGAGTATATGGAAGCCCAATGCCCCTCCTGTAAAATGGTATACGGCGTAACCCCCTGCAGCGCACACAATCCTGACGCCATCAAACCTGCAGGCGTTGACTATTAAGATGACCTCTCTGGCCGACATAAAAAAACGGATGGCTGAGCTTGAAGCCCTGATCAAAGATGCCAAAGGCAGGGTTCCGGCCCATTCTGCCAGACCCACGATCATGATGGAACTCATGGATTACGAAGATGAGTACGAGGATCTCATGAACCAGCGGACTGCCCTCAAAGGGGCAACTCCTTAGACCGGGAAAAAAACATGAGTGCCTCTGATCAGAATATTTCATGGCCCCTGGATACCTATGATTTCTCCGCGGAAAAAGCTGAGATTCTCGGGGCCAGGTCATTTAAAAACGGATATTGCCTCAACTTTTTCAACCGGGGAATATTTCTGTCCCCGGTAGGTATCAGGCCTTTGGATGACCATGAGCTTACTCCGGCCATCCGGGATGTCCTGACTGCCTACCTGATTCATTGCCCCGAAGCCATACCCCTAAAAGATCCCAAACCAATCACCTTTAGGGAATTTTCAGGGGCGGCACCCTTGTTTGCAAACTTCACCACCAATACGGCCAAAACCATTGAGCGGCATTTTTCAGGAAAAACAGGAGCCTTGGCAGAACGGGTCCGGCACCTGGGAGCAATCGTCCATGAACACACAGACCTGAACACCACTTTTTATGATCTTAGTGTGGAGTTCACAGCCCTGCCCAGGATTCCCATAACCTTCAATTTTAATGACCGGGACGATATCATGCCGGCTACAGCATCATTTCTCTATCCGGATACAGCCATTGAATTCCTGGATCTAAAGCAGCTGATGACCATTGCCACCTATTTGACCGGGTATCTGATCCGGAATTAAAAGGGGCAGACTCCTTTGCGAGTCAACTATTTTTCCTTCCAGCAATTTTTTACAATACTTTTTCAAAAATTAATTTATGATTAGGGCATGAAGCCCAAAACAAACGTCATTTTTTATCGGGATCCGGATCTGAAAGGTATAGATGTATGCCAAGTCTGCGACAGCCTTCATTGTTTTCCGGAACATTTCCATGACGATTCTTATATCATCGGGCTTATCGCATCCGGCACCTGCTATTGTCTGGGCCAGAAACAAAAGGATGCAGTGGCCGGACCGGGTGGTGTCACCTTGCTCAACCCCGGCCAGATCCACTCCGGAGTTCCCATTAACCAGGAGCAATTAAGCTATACCATGTGCCACATTACTGTGGACGCCATGAATTTCCTGGCCCGGGATCTTGGGCTGTACAGGAACGTAACACCGGAATTTACCGCCGCCATTTTAGATGATCCCCGTATTACCGCCCTGTTCAGAAATCTTTTCAGATCCCTTATTCACAGCCGGGACAGCCTTGAAAAAGAAGCCCTTCTGGTATCGGCATTTCACTTTCTTCTCTCCAGACACAGCAGGCCGGATGGATCAAAATCAAATCGGATCCTTCGGCACCCGCCTGTTGTCCAGGCCCGGGATCTTCTTTCCCAGAACCTGGATCAAAAACTTACTCTGGAAGAGGTGGCCCAAAGTGTGGGATTAAGCCGCTTTCATTTCTTAAGGACATTTAAACGGGAAACCGGTCTTTCTCCCCATCTTTACAGAACCCTCAAACGTGTTGAAGCGGCAAAGACGTTTTTGCGCAAAGGCATGCCTGCGGCTCAAGTAGCACTGGAAACCGGATTTACCGACCAAAGCCATTTTGCAAATACCTTTCGACGATATTTTGGCGCGACTCCGAAACAATATCTTGCCATGACCTGATTTCCAGGCAATTTTCTCCAATACATCACCCCGTTACCGGTATAGTATCCCGTCAGACACTACGGGCTTCTCCCTGAGACCGATAGAAGAGAGATACTGTATCATGCACGAAAAAAGGACAAACCATGGAAAAAACTAAAAATATATTACCGATTGCAGCGCTAATGATAACCGTATTGTTCTGGGGCTCTTCTTTTGTTGCCATTCGCGTCGCAGTTAAAATTCTTCATCCCCAAGGGGTTATGCTGTGCAGGATGATTATCGCCTGTCTGGTAATGCTTCCGTTTGCTAAACGGCTTATACCGGACACCTGGGATCCTAAAGACCTGAAACTTTTAATTCCCATGGTACTCCTTCAGCCCTGCCTCTACTTTTTCCTGGAGTCCAATGCCCTGAAACTGACGACATCTTCCCAGGCCGGGGTTATATCCGCCTCCGTACCTGTTCTGGTAGGACTGGGCGCATGGCTGTTTCTTTCAGAACGAATATCAGCCAGAACCGTTATAGGACTTGTTGTTTCGGTGACTGGCGTCTTCATCCTTACCTTAGGGGGCAAGGGTGCCGCACCGGGAAACAACCCAATGCTCGGCAATAGTCTTGAATTTGCAGCCATGATCTGCGCTGCGGGCGGTATGTTGATAGTCAAGCAATTGAGCAGGCGGTATAATCCCTGGTTTCTCACGGGATTGCAATTTATGGCAGGGGCCTTGTTTTTCTCTCCGGGCATTCGCCATCTCATGGCCGCCCCCCAGGTACTTTTCCGGACAGACCTGCTCCTGTCTGTCGTATTCCTCGGGGTATTTGCCTCGGTTGTGGCATTTGGCCTCTATAACTTGGCCATGAGCCAAATTCCTGCAACCAAGGCCTCAATTTTTATAAATCTGGTGCCTGTGGTGGCCGTAACCTTAGGCTGGAGTATTCTGGGAGAATCGTTTACGCCCGGCCAGACAGCCGGGGCTGTGGTTGTCGCAGCCGGAGTGCTGATCAGTCAAAAAAGATCGCAAGAATCTGGCAGGAAGAGTCTTGCAGGAAAAACCGTGATGCCCTGTAAGCGTCTCAGGAATCGTTACAAAATAACTTGATCTAAATTGTTTCCAAAAACCCTTAAAAGACTGGGTATTTTGAAAACAAAAGATCAAGTAATTTTGGAGCCGATCCTTAGTTAATGATCCAATACCCAGCGACGCCTGCGACCACCAGATAACGCAACAGTTTTCCAATGGTCACCAGAAGGATGAATATCCAGAGATTGACCCTGAGCATGCCTGCCACAACGGTCAGGGGATCTCCCAGCACCGGCACCCAGGCCAGAAGAAGACTTGCCGTACCCCAGGATTGAAACCGATCCCTGGCCCGCTGAAGCTCTTCCTCCGATATCCGGCTGAATTTACGTGTCAACCACTGACTACCGGCAAGGCCCAGCCAATAGTTAACCACAGATCCCAAAACATTTCCGGTGGTGGCCACAGCGACCACAGGTAAAGTTCCATATCCCCCGGCCAGCAGGAGGCCCAGCACCACTTCCGAACTTAAGGGCAGAATGGTGGCTGCCAGAAAGGACGAGAGAAACATGCCTCCCAGCCCAAGACTTAAAAATGAACCCAACGCATCCATATAAAAGAGTACGGGACCAGACTATTGAAACAGCTTGTACAGGGCCTGGGTACCATTCTCTTCAAAGCCCTTGTCTGCCATTTTTTTATACAGGCCATAGGCCAAATCCAGTCCCGGTGTTTTAAGATCCATGCGTTTGGCCGCCTCAAGGGCAATCCCCATATCTTTAATGAAATGTTTGATAAAAAATCCGGGCTGATCATCCTCATTGATGATTCTGGGCCCCAGGTTGTTCAGCGACCATGACCCTGCAGCACCCTGACCGATACTCTTTAATACCGTCTCGGGATCCAGGCCTGACCGTTTGGCATAGGCCAGGGATTCGCAGACCGCTACCATGCCTGCGGCAATGGCAATCTGGTTGGCCATTTTGGTGTGTTGCCCCGACCCTGCTTTGCCCTGATAGACAATATTTCCCCCCATGATCTCCAGTACAGGTAAGGCCATATCAAAGCTTTCCTTATCTCCGCCCACCATAATGGAAAGGGTAGCATTTTTTGCCCCCAGATCCCCGCCGGACACCGGTGCATCCAGCACCTGGACCTCTTTTTCTTTAGCGGCCTGCCATAGGCGTTCCGCCAGGCCGGGATCTGAGGTGGTCATGTCGACGGCAATGGTGCCGGGTTTTGCATTTTCCAATATACCGGCATCCCCAAGATAAACTTCTTCCACATCAGCAGGATATCCCACAATGGAGATAATGACATCTGATTCAGAGGCCAGACCGGCTACAGTTTCAGCCCATCTGGCCCCTTTTTCCACAAGGTCATCCGCCTTTGCACTGGTCCTGGTATAGACATTCATTTTATACCCGGCTGCCAAAAGATGGCCGGCCATTGAATGCCCCATTACCCCGAGCCCGATGAAACCGATTGTTTTATCCTTCATGGTCTTTCCTTATCTATATTGTTGTGGTCCATTTCACTTTTTTTAAATTTCATTATTGACAGGTTTTAACCGGTTTATCAATATGGGATATTCATTGAACTAAATACGAGGGAGAATTGCGATGACCGAGAAATGCCTGCTGCTGAAAAACGGAACCATTGTGGATGGAACAGGAGCCAAAGCCTTTACCGGAGATATACTCATCAAGGCAGGTAAAATTGAAGCTGTTTCCAAACAGGCCATTTCCGCAGAGGTCCCTGTCATGGATTGCTCAGGCAGAGTCATTGCACCCGGATTCATCGATATGCACTCCCACAATGACTGGTTTCTCCCCAATGCCGACCGGCCCGAACTCACCACCCCGTTTACGGAACAGGGTATCACCACCTTTGTTGGCGGCAATTGCGGATTTGCAGCGGCCGGTATCAAAGAGAATTCTCCCTATAAAACCTTTATTGAAGACCATAATCTTTTCCAGTCCGGCACCCCGAAGCTGGAATGGGCCTCCCTTACGGAGTATATTGACCTGCTTGAAACCCAAGGCATTACCCACAACCTGACGACCCTGGCCGGACACGGTACGGCCAGGGCATCCATACGCGGCTGGGATCCGTCCCCGTTGTCAGGGGATGAAATGAAACAATTGCTTTATCTCCTGGAAAAATCCATGGACGAGGGCGCCAAGGGGGTCTCTTTCGGGTTCCAGTATGCTCCGGGTATTTTTTCCCGGGAGAACGAAATCAAAAAGATTGCAGATCTGGTCCGGTCCAAAGATAAACTTCTCACCGTCCATCTCAAAGCCTATTCAGCCGT
>PIVQ01000239.1 GCA_003354055.1 Desulfobacteraceae bacterium
ATTTCCAGCAGGAGAACGGCAATGGTAAACATGAAAATCAGCCACCCTTCAAAATCATGGAAAAACCCTTCCACAACGCTGGAACCGAATTTTTCAGACAGGATGCCTGTCAAGGCGATCCTTAGGGAATTTGTCAATATGGTCAAAGGAATGGAAGAGACGACAATAATTATCTTTTTCCATACAGTTGTCTTATGGAAATAGGCAACCAGCACACTGAGCACCAGCATGGGAAACAGGTATCTTAAGCCGCTGCATGCGTCCACGACCTGCAGCTGGGTAAATCCGAGATCTATGACATTGCCCTCCCGAAAAGCGCTCATGCCGTATGCCTGCATCATCATGACTCCTATCTTTGACGATATGAGTTTTAAGGCCAGGGTGATTTTAAAATTGAAAAAATTGGGTAAGGGGAACATGGTTAAAATCAGGCAGATGGGGAAAAGTATGATTTTTACTTTTTCAAAGCCTAAGTTGAGAATACAAATTCCCAGCAAAAGGATCCATGAGGAAATGTAGTGGATGTAAAATTCACCGCCAAGTTCGCCCAGCCAGTAGAAAACAACCCCTGCAGCAAGGGGTAAAAAACCGAGCCATGTCGGAATTGACCTTTGGTTTAAGAAGTCTTGCCTTTTTTCCCATAGAAGATACAAAATAATAACGGGAACAAGATAACAGTATGAATAGTCGGGTTGTGCCCACCATTTTACCATTGTTGAAAAAGATGAATAGTAGAGCCCGGCAAATAGAAAAAAGTAGATTCCCATAATGGCTATTACCGGAAAATAAGAAATCGATGATTTTTTATCCATAATCAGGCCACCTGCTCAACCTTGTTTAACACCTGTAAATATTGATTTGCCAGTTTGTCGCGGTTGTAAAATTTTTTAACAAAGCCTCTGCCGTTGCCTGACAAATGTTTGCAAAGTGATCTGTTATCGTAGAGTTTGAGCACGGCCGCTGCCAGCTCGTGTTCATTTTCAGGTTCTATGCAGATACCGCAGTTTGCAGCCTCTATAATTTGTTTGCTCTCACCCTCAACCCCATGGATAATAGGTCTTTCCATGGCCATGATTTCAAAGATCTTGGATGGAATAACCGTTTTAAAAAGATCGGATTTGCAAAGCAGGACCATGCAGGCGTCGGACGCTGCTATAAAGGCCGGCATATGCTTTTTGGGCTGCTGGCCGATCATCAGGATATTGTCCAGGCCGAGCGATTTTTTCTTTTGCGCAAGATTTTGTTTAGTGGCACCGTCACCCACAAGCATGAAGCGTATCTCCGTGCGGTCTTTGAGTATGACCGCCGCCCTTAACACAGTATCAAGGCCGTGGGCCATTCCGTGGGTCCCGATAAAAGAGACCACAAATTTATCCTGAAGACCCCATTGTTCAATAATCGGATTATCTCCTTTAAAACCCTTGAACTGATCCATGTCGGCACCGTTGGTTACAATGGTAATCAAATCGGATCTCTTGCCACGGCCTTCGATATATTTTTTAAACGACTTGGTTACAGAGACGATATGATCGGCCTTCTTATACATAAAGGTTTCAATGGCTTTTAGAACCATGGTGATTGTACCCTGCTTTAAGGCACCCACTGCAATGATTGACTCCGGCCACAGATCCCTTATCTCAAGCACCCAGGGGCATTTTTTCAATTTTGATATGAAATAGCCTGAAAGTCCGCAGAAAAACTGCGGAGACGTGGACGCAACAATATCAACATTCCGTACCTGTGTGCTCATTAATATTGAAGAGAACATAAAGGAGATGTAGTTGATAATCCGCTTAAAAAAACCTTTATTGGCACTTAGATAGGTCTTAACCCGCAAAATCCGGATTCCCTCCTTTTCCTCCCATTGCCGCAGCCTGTTGGCATATCCCGGATAAACAACGCCGTTGGGGTGATTGGGCACACAGGTAATTACCGTAACCTCAGCTCCCTGTTTGACCCATCTTTTTGCATTTTCATAGGTGCGGGATGCAGGCGCATTGACCTCGGGTGGAAAATAATGGCTTAAAAAAACGATGTGCATGACTATTTCTCCTGAAAAGTGTTCTCCTGAAAAGTGGTAAATTCCCAGCCGCAGACATATGGCAAAGCAGCCCGGGCTGCATTGAATTCCAGCACCGTGCACCCATGTTTTCTCCCAAATTCAGGGCAGTACCATCCTTTTTTCTTTTCGATTTTGCCCTGTTTGATTCCAGCCCGGTCGATCAGGGTTATTTTCAAAAGCACCTCCTCGTTAAAACTGATTTGTGCCTCATTGTTATTGATCTCAAGATTCAGCATGGGGTTGATATGCAATCGTGATTGAACCGAGTGGATGCCGAAGCCATAGATAATGTCTTTTATCAGCCAGTCAGACCCTTTGCAGATCACTTCCCGGAAATGAACGGGGCGACCCTTCAGGCGGGTATATCCGTTGTGCCCCCCCCTGAAAAAAAGGGTATGATCGTCAAGCTGACAGCAGTAGGGTTGCAGGGGATCGGCTTTTAATGCGCATCTGTGGGAGCCCCAGACTTCAGATTGGTTTTCTCCATCAATCGTCACCGTATTATGTCCCTTATTGCCCCTGTTGTATCTTCTGCGGGAATTGTCTTCATATCCGGCACATCCGGAATCAACAATGACCCTTATCCCCCTGATACAAAGCTCAAAACTTAAGGTGTCGCAATGGGAATGCCCGGGCTGGTAATCAGGTCCGACAGGGCCGCAGTCAATTATCATTTTATCGTTGTTTGACGGGGAGAGAATGTAATATCCTGTTTCAGACAGGGCACAGAACTTGTCACTTAAAACAGACACCGGTTTACCGGTGATCCGCTCATAGTAGGTTAAAATATCGATAGGATCTGCTTCAATACCAAAGGCGGCATCGTTAAAAAGAGCGATTTTACCATCGGGAAAACACATCAGTGACAGGTATGAGGCCATTTTACCGGATAAGTCCGTTAATTTTTTGGCAAGCTGTTTTAGTGCGGGATTATTGACGGAAACCAGGATATTTAAAAGATCAAGACAATCCTCCAGGATCATGGAATGATACATGGGGCTTCTTTCAAAATGGCCGCCATCATCCAGAATCTGCTCAGAAAGTTCCTGTTCAATGATGTTTCGTCCAAGGCCAAGCCAGCGGTCCGCATCTGTTCCCCGGAAGAACAGGCCCATAAACATGAGGGCTTTGCCATTTTTAAACAGATGATTTCCCATAAGATGATATTCCAGGTGTTTTTCAAGCCAGAGGCACTGCTGCTTTAAGGTGTGTGAAATGATTGTAAGCTCTTTTTGCCCGGTATCGGCGGATTGCAGAAACTTGAGCCAGTTTACGATTCTAAGTGATGTGGGAAACGGATCCCAGGCATCCGGGGTTGATACAGGGTTGTTTGTAATCCAGTCGATCATGAGATGAATGCAAACCTTTTTATCAGGAGTTGGTACACAAAGAAGGTATTGAAAATAATTCAGGTTGTACCGCCAGAGTCTGTCCATTTTGGGGGCGTTCCAGTCAATCGTCCTGCCAAACGCACATTTCTTATTTAAAAATATGAAGCAATTTTGCTCTATATCCCTTTTGTCCCATTGCCTGTATTGAATGAATGACGCAGGTCGTTCAAGGCCGACCCATTGCGAATGGCAATTTTTTATTTTGCCGGGGGGTGCCAGTTTCCCACGGAGCAGGTAAAACAGGCGGTAATAAATCTGTTTGGCCTTTAAATCCATAAGGGTCCTGAAAAAAAGATAAAGTCGTTTCATAGAAAGAGGGGGGCTGACTGGATTAATCCTGATTAAAAATTCTAATTACCGATGATTGTATTCATTCTGAAAAACTTCCAAGTGAAAATGACGGCATCCGTCACTCCTTTGTCCCTGATATTTCTCATTATGTGATAGGCGCCGTCCTGGACTCTGTACCGGCGCATCCTGGTTTTAGACAGCGGCCTGCCCGGCCCGTTAAACGCGCACACATATCCGTGCCGTTTCAAACCTGAACGGGCAATTGTTTCAATACCGGATATCTCTTTTGGGGTCAGTTTTTCTTTATACTTGTTTTTATTGGTAGAAATGATTTGGGTGCTGCCTGCTGCATCTCCGAATTTTTCAGTGGATTTGTTCAGGGTGAGCATGTTTTTATCATACGCAACGGAAAGGAACCTGCATATGGCCTTTATGCTGTTTTCAGGGTCCTGGATAAGGTCTTCGTATTTAATTTCAAAATAATCGTTTCGCATATCAAAAGAGGCGTTGCGGGCCTCCTGTACGGTGTTAGCCCATCTTTGGGCAGTCCTGTAGACATTGCTCTTCCAGGCCTTTTTTGCCGATGCGCAGCAATCTCTCACATCTCTGACGATATGGATAAATTTTGATTGGGGGAATTTTTTTTTGATCCGGGAGATATACCGCGTATTGGCAGGGGACTTGTCTCCCCAGATCTGTCCTTGGGTATACCCTGAATAGTATTTTATCATTACTTCGAACACGTCTTCCACGTGATGTTTGCTGCAGCCGGAATACCAGTCATTCAGGGAGATGACATTTCTTCGTTGCTTCATGTGGATAAAAAAAGGCTCATTCACGGCATTGGCATAAAATCTTTTAAAATTTTGTTTTACAGACAGGTCCCCGTATCTGTTTTCCTGCATAATCCACATGGGTAACACATTGGATTCAACATTCGGGATTGTTATCTGCGTATTTGCATTGAGAATCGCTCTGAGCAGTTTTGTGCCGGATCTGCCAAAACCAACGATGAACAAAGGACCTTTAAATGGCGTTTTTTCTATAGTTGCAGTCATCTTTTTTCCCGGGTCAGCAAGTTTGAATAATAGGTTTCAGCAGCTTTTTTTGAGAATGCGGATGTAAACTTATTAAAATTATTTTGAATCATTGTTTCTTTTAAATGGCTGTTGTCCAGAATCTTTTTAATGGCCTTCGCCAAAGAGTCTATTTGCAGGGGGAAAACAAGCAGGCCGTTGATACCGTCTAAAATCATATCAGGCAAGGCGCCTGTGGGAGTGGTGATGACAGGCAGTCCGGCCCGCAGTGATTCAATCACCACATAGGGCATGCCCTCTTTATACGAAGGTAATAAAAGCATTGCTGAACGGGAGTAGAGATCATTTAATTTTTCTTGAGATTGTACACGTCCCATTATTTTCACGCGGCATTTGCAGGTGCGTGCCGCTGATTTTAAAGCGTCAAGATCCGGTCCTTCACCTGCAAATACCAGTTCTATATTTGACATGCCAAGATGGTCAACTGCCTTTAAAATTTCAAACACCCCTTTTTCTCTGACAATGCGTCCCACAAAAAGCAGGGTGGTTCTTTCCGTATTCTTTCGTTTTACAATCCGGTTATGGGGCAGGTAATTGCAAAACAACTCCCATGGTATTTCAGGGAAAAACCGTTCAAAGCCTTGACCTTGCTCATTTGAAAGAAAATGGATTGAATCAGCCTTTTTCAGTATCTGTGATACAAGCCACCCGATTGAATTGGTTTTTAAAAAGGGCATGGTTGCAAAAGCGCCGCCATGGAAAAAGACTCTGATTTTCTTATTCCCGGTTTTTTTCAGGCTCAGCAGGACAATTAGTAATTTTATAAATGCTGCCGGATAAATTGAGGTGTTGATAAAAACATGGCTGTGGTGTCGTGCTTTTCTTACCAAAAGACAATTTACAAAAACGGTAATCGTTTTAGGGGTGAATAGATTTCTGATGGCCGTATCCATTGATCCCGGATCATAAATTGAGGCGTCACGGAATACATCCAAGGCTGCCATTACTCCCATATGACAGGCAACGCCGCCAAGATACCCGCGTTTAGGATCAGGCCCTACAATGAGTGGGTGCTTATGTTTTTTTTGGGTGTTCATGGATTATGCTCCGTTTTCAAGGATTGGCGTCCGTTTTCAAGGATGCGACTGGTTTTTTTTGAAAGTTTACCCCATGTAAAATGCCTGTTTACGAAATCGTATCCGGCTTTGCCAAGTTCATGGCGTTGGGCAGGTGTCTTCCGTATATGGTCAATGATGATTCCGGCCAAATCCTCCGGGTTGTCAGGCTCGCAAAAAAAGACGGCTTTACAGGGCCTGAACAGGTCAAGTGAGGGAAGCCTGGTTGTCACAACCGGTGTGCCGCTTGCCAGGTACTGGATTGTTTTTGTAGGAGAACCCATTGGGATGTTTTGATTGAATCCTCCAAAATACGGGGCTGCGGCAAGATCGCAACGGTTTAAAAAACCAGGGATGCTTCCCGTGTCCAGAAATCCTGTGAACTTTACAAATTTTTTAATCTGCAGGCGTTCAACCAGGGTTTTCAGCTCATGCTCCATATCGCCCTTACCGGCAATTTTAAAACGCACATTTTCATGCTTTGAAATTACAAGGGGGATGGCATTGATTAGATCGGTTAACCCCTGTCTTTTATGGAATTGCCCTAAAAAACCTATTGTGAACTTAGCTTTTTTATCATCTGCGGCGCAGGTTTCAGTGACAGGACTATTGAACAGATCGGATTCAAACCCCATGGGGATAACGTGTATCTTTTCAGGATCCAGTGACGTTCGTAAAGAAAAATAGGTTTTTAATTCATCCGTTGTGGTTATGATTGCCTTTGACCGCCTTAATGCCCAGTTTTCAAAAGCCCGGGCGATAATAATAGATATCTTGCCAGATATTTTGCCTGGCGAAGAAAATCCCATGGCAGCATTTTCTTCAAGGTAAAAGGGGATATTTTTTACAAGTGAAAACAGGATGGGAACAATCAACAGGGGACTTGTCCTGATATAGACGGCATCAGGCATTTCCCCCTTTAGTGTGAAAAGCAGAAAGAAAAGCCTGATCTGCTCTTTTACCTGTTCAAACACGGAGTGATTTCGCTTTTTAATCCTCTTGTGATCGAATGGAAAATCGGGCTGGTTGTCCATGGTTTTTCCGCATGAAAAAAGTGTGATTTTCCAGTTCAATCCATGCAGGCCAAGCAGGATGTTTTCGATATGGGATTTTGCACCGGGCTCGCAATCTGCCAGATTCACAGATGTAAAATAGAATAACCGCAATAAAACTTCCTTTAAAAAAAAGATTTGATGTCAGGATAACAATGAGGTGTAGACTTGTTTTACCTGATCTGAAATGTCCTGCCAGGACGGCATGGATATGGCTTTTTCCTGCAGTCTTTTATCTCCGGGGCCTGACATGGCTTTGACGATCTGCCGTTTGAGTTGAGAGGGGCTTTTGGGGTTTGCAAAATGAACATGTTTCGTAATTTTTTCTGAACAAGGGTAGGTATTGGAGAGAACCAGTTCGCATCCGGCCTGGGCCGCCTCATATACCACAAGGGGCATGACCTCACTGAAACTCGGCAGAACAAAAACCTTAGCCGCTTTATAGGCAGAGGAGAGTATAGGATCGTTATAGTCGATATGGCCTGTGAAAATCACATTCTCATTGGCCTGGCTTTTACATCGTTCAACATATTCTTCATCCCTCATTTCCCAGCCGCCGACAAGAACAAGCTTATATGGAAGATCTTTCATGGCTTTTATGGTGGTAAGGGCATTTTTCCTCGGTTCAATGTATCCCACCTGCAGTACAAAATCATCAACCCCGAATTTGTCTTTAAATGCTTGTGCATCACCATGGGAAAATTTTTGATCAATGCCATTGGGAATAACCGCTAATCTTCCGGCAGGCAGCTTGAAGATCCTTTGAAGCACCCTCTCTTCTTCCGGATTCAGGGCAATGATTTTGTCACAGGCATTGAACATCCTGTATTGGATTTTCTGGGGGGTAAAAAGCCCTGGTATCAGTTTAGCCAGCCTGTACTCCAGCATCACCTTGAACAGGGGTTCTAAAAATCTCATGAAAACCGGAGAAATTACAATGGGAATACCCGCTTTTTCGGCTTCCATGACATGATACCGCATATGGGGATCGCTGCTCCAGCAGTGGCAGATATCAACCTCTTTGATCTGGTTTTCCCATGCATCATGAAAAATCACTTCAACACCCTTGTTTCTAAGACCCCGGGCAGTTTGCATTATCTGTCCCTGCAGGCCTCCCTTGCTCAAACCGATATTAGGCCTGCAAATAAATAGTACTTTCATTATAATCCCTTATAGACTGGTTTTGCCTTCCGGCAACAAGATAAATACACCCGCATATGCTGCAGGCCATCCAGAAAAGTTTGACTTCTTCATAAGAAATGGTTGCTATCATTAAGCACATTCCCCCAAGTGCCATGACCAGGGTTCTCAAAAAAAGTGTTTCCCTTGATGATATGGAAGAATAGGCTTTTGGGGTTTTCAAACACATTTTCACTGAATAAAAGATGACGGACAGATATAATAAAACTCCGATCAACCCTGTTTCGCTTAAAATACTTAAATATGTATTATGGGCAACTCCGCCGTGGGCGGCAAAATAAGAACCAAGTCCTGTCCCGTAAACAGGAGAGGAAAACCACATGTCAACGGCGTAGCCCCATGCTGTAAATCTTCCGGTTGCACCGGTTGCCACGGCATCCCCGATTGATCCTATCCTAAGTATCAATTGGGGAAGCAATAGAACCAAAAGTGTCAGAACACTTCCCATAACCATTATCGGAACAATTGCCCTGACAGATCTTTGAACCAGATAGAGCGCCGTTACAAGACCGATTGAAATAAAACCGCTGCGGCTGAAAGTTCCCACCACGGCGCTTGCTGTTAAAATGCAGACAATCAGCCAGAAAAGCTTGCTTAAGAAGTTCTTGGAATCATAGAAAGCCAGGGCAATGCCAAAGGGAAAGATAAGGTTTGCGCTGTGGTAATTGGGACCTATGCCGGGCCATATCAGTCTTCCTGTTACCTCATTATACCCGATACCGATGGTCATTGATGTAACAGCCGTGTGGCCGCCGGCTTTTCGGACATTTTTCAGCATTGAATAAAGAAATGTATCATCACCCAGATAATAATGGATTGCAGAGATAAAAAGGGTAAGTGCTGCGACAATGGCCCACCATTTTAAAACTCTGCCGCAGCTTTCAGGTTTTTTCAATCCAAGGATCAGCACTATCAGCATGAGGATTCCATGACAGTATTGCATCCAGTAGCCAAAGGCGATTTGAAAATCATGGGCAAAGAGGGTCGTTGCCAGGGACCAGGCGGAAAACATCAGGGCCAACAGGAAAAAATTGGTTCCGGCCAATGTTAGAATGCCAAAAAAATTACCGTGGAGTAAATACCCGAATAGTACAATCACAAAAGAAACCATATATATATTGGGAATCATCAATGCTGATGCCGGGGTATAGAAGAGAAGCAACAGGATCAGAATTCCGTTATCCGGCCGTTTTATGACCAGAAGAATACTCACTGCCACAAAAATTCCGGCTCCAAAATACCCCAATGATTTTATAGAGGCAATCAGGGTCAAAAGCCATATCGTCAATAGCATCACAAGATCGATTTTACCGATCTTTGCCTGGATTATCTGCGTTAAAGGGGTTGTTGTCATGTTTTATCCATTTGCGGCTTTTTTAAGCCTGATGAACTTTTTATGGCGTATTTAATCTCATCCATGGGAATTGCCTTTATGCAAAAAAGAGTTCCTGCA
>PIVQ01000240.1 GCA_003354055.1 Desulfobacteraceae bacterium
ATCTTTTCCGCGTAATAGGCGGTCTTGGCTTTATTGGACATGATCATGTCCAATTGGCGGGTATGGAGGCTCAGGTAGCCCAGGATTTTTATCCGGTCCAGCATATAGTCCTTGTCCTGGCCTTCCATTCTGGCGGTGAGATGATCTTTTTCAATTCTGAGCCGGAACCTGTGCCGGGCAAGGATTTCACCGATGAACCTGATCCGCCGGTACCGTCGAAACTCATCCGTGGCCCCGCCCTTGAACTGGAAGGTCAGGTAATTTTCCCTTTTCCGGTCTCCCACCAGGGCTTCAAGGATGGAGAAATGATACCCCAACCGCGAACTTAAGTTGCAATAGTTTTTTGAAATGATGAAGTAGTTGCGGTCGGCAAATTTATGCCGGGTCCCCAGGGTCAACGCCGTATTGGCCGTGGACTGAAACATAACGGATACCAGGCCTTTGCCGTCCATGGGCGGTCCGTCCCAGGGAATGGCGGCAAATCCCTCCCAGAAGGCCAGCATGGGAAGGGAGGCGATCTGGGATAATTTAACGTACTTCCCTCTGATCTCCCTGGTAAATCCGTCATCCAGATTAAGAATCCACCACTTCATGGGTCTGTGAAAGTGGAGCTGCTTGCTGGATCTTTCCGCAAACCCGTGGGCCTTTCCAAAGTTGAACATCTCCTGGACGGATTTCTCATGGACATAGCGGGTAATATCGTGAAATGTCCTGCAGTTGCCCGGATTAAAGTCAGGGGAATCCGGGTTCAACAGGTTCAAATGGACCATATGCAGGCTGACCTCTTTTAACGTCTGGTAGACGGGGCTGCCGGTCATAAAGTGTTTCCCTCTGTCTTCAGGTCCGGACAGATGTTCAATACGCCCCTGGTGAACGGCACACCCTGTGGCATCCACGGTAACCAGATCACCTGAGGATAGTTTCTCCAGAGCCCCTTCCACGCCGAAAAGCGCCGGGACCCTAAACTCCCTGGCCACGTTGGCCAGGTGGCTGGCCATGCCCCCCTGCTCTGTTACCATGGCTGCAGCCCGGTTGAGCAGCGGCGCCCACCCGGGCAATGCCTGTCTGGCCACCAGCACCCTGCCCCGGGGGAAGTCAACCAGATCCGCACCCAGATCCACCTTGACCACCCGGCCGGATGCGCTGCCTGCGCTGGCCGTGATACCGCCCTGAAAAATCAGCGTATCTTCAAGGGGATCACCCCCGGCGACACCGGCAGGCGGGGCCAGAACCGCCGGCACCTCGGCCTGGGCAAGAGGACGGCATTGTAGAACAAACAGCCTGCCGTCCTCTTCCATTGCCCATTCAATATCCTGGGGCACACCGTAAAAGATTTCCAGGGCCAGAGCTTCACGGGCCAGCCGGATGACATGAGCTTGGTCAATGGAAGGCCTTGTTCTCTCATCCCCGGTTAATTCCATCCGGCAGACCCCCTCTTCAGGATCGCAGATAAACTTCTGGGTCTTGGTCCGGATCTCCTTCCGGATAACTGCCAGGGGACTTTTCCTTGAGACAACAAAAAGGTCACAAGCCGCACTGCCGTCCACCACTGCTTTGGGAAGACCGAAAGCAGATATGATATGGATGGAATAGTCCCCCGGATCCAGAGGATTCCTGGAGTAGATTACCCCGCCGGCCCGGGCATCCACCATGGCCATACACCCCACACACATGGAGATGTCTTCGCTCCGGAATCCCTTGTTCAGCCGGTAGGCAATGGCCTGGGGACTGTATTTACTGGCCAGGATCTCCCGGTAGGCATGGAGAAGGTTTTCCCTGCTGACGTTGAGAACGGAGCGATATTGTCCGGCAAAGGAAGAACCGGCCGTATCTTCACAGATGGCACTGCTCCGAAGGGCCATGAGAATGGGCCTGCCCTTGATCATCTCCAGTTGTTCCCAGGCCCTGACAGACGCCTTGACAATATCCTCAGGCACCGGAGAGCTGCGGATAAGCGCCTGGATTTCAGTACTGAGCTTGCGGCGAAGCTGCCTGTCCCTCAGATCCGTAGCCTGAAATCTTCGGTCAATTTCAGGCCCCAGGCTGTTTTCGTCAAGGAACCGTTTGTAGGCGGCCGCCGTGATCACAAAACCCGGCGGCGCCTTTATCCCTGTATGGGTCAGGGCATCTCCCAGGTTGGCCATTTTCCCGCCCACAGCGTCCACGGCACTTATGTCCACAGCATCCAGAGGAATGACCAGCCTGCGGTCTTCGGTTATCGGGCGCTGGTTCAGGATTGTTTCGATCTCCCGGCGGATAATATTGAACCGCTCTTTCAGTCCCTCATGCCTCCCCGGTGACAACCGGTTGAGGTGTTGGATCATTTTAAAGACATTCACGGTCATGGCTGTACAGTGGGAACGGATAAAGGACATTCCGAACGGCTGATCCCCGTCCATTGCCTGCTCAATTTCCGTCATCATTTCAAGGGCCTTCTGATTGGCCCCCAAAAGCCGCTTGAAGCTGTGGTACCGTTCCTTGAACTCAATACGGAGGGCATCGACGTTTTCAGGCTCTTCTGCCGTCTTCAAAAATAATCTGCGGATCCATTTCCAGGCCATAGTTCAATTCTCCAGTTTCAGTCCCCAGCCCTCAAACATGAATAAAATGGCAAATCCGTACCACAGGGTATACGCCACATAAAATACCAGTGAGAATATGACGATGCCGTACTTGTCCTTTATGCTCCTTGGTGTAATCCCGTAGTAATTATATGCAGGTTCCACGGCCTTTTTCACCACAAGCGCCACCCCTTTAGCCTCTTTGAATTTTTTCTGCGATTTTAGTACCCTTTCCATGACATTCAGGCTTATCCACCAGTTAAACATGACCCGCTTTTCATTATACCCGTATTTTTCCACCAGGGCGGTGCCCTTATTATGATACAGCAAATCTGCATCTGACAGGCAGTTGGCCAGAATTTCTCCCAGATCCCCCTTAACAGTCAGAGTATTTCCGGAGACACCCCCCCCGTCACTGCCCTTTAAGAAAAGAGCTAAAGCCTGCTCACTCTGAAGCGGGGTGGCAAGCTCGAGACTTACATCAACTGTGTTGCCTATGAACCCCCGACTATCCTCCTTAACACCAGGAATATAATAAGCGGATCCCTTTGAAATAGAGTTGTACAGGGTATCCAGAAAATTCAGGCCGTTCTGACCTTTAAAAAGAGGCATGAAAATAAGAACCAGGATAAGGACAAACCCGGCAAGCAATCCCAGGCCGCCGAAAAACAGCCCTTTTTTCTCTATCATTTTTCCTCCTCCCCTTTAAGCTTCCCGATATTCATCAGAAAGGTACCAATGACCCAGACGGCAAAGCCAGCAATCACGATAAAAAAGGCCCAGATACCGATAGCGTCCAGGAATGCCCCTGTCTCTTTTGAGATATCCAGCACCCCCATGGCCCCGAGCTTGGCCGGAAGGGCAAAGGCCCGGTTGACAAACCCGGCCAGCACAGCCATGGCATAAAAACCCCTGATGGTGATTCCCTTTACCACCCGGGTGACCATGGCACCGATCTGGATTCCCAGAAGGGAGCCCAGAAGCATGCCCATGGCCAGGGTGTAAAAAATAAATCCGAAAATGGCATACTGGCTGATAGCGGCATACCCGGCAGTAAAAACGATCTGGAAAATATCCGTACCCACGGTGGTCATGGAGGAGACCCCCAGTACATAGACGAAAATCGGAAAGGTTAAAAATCCCCCCCCAACCCCCATAATACCGGCAGCCAGTCCCACCAGGGCGCCGCTGAGAACCAGGAACACCCATGAGATACTCCGGCCTCCGGGCACCATGTCATAATCAAAGTGAATTTTGGGGGGCAGGCTGACGGATTGAAGTTTTTTGGGCAGACTGCCCATTTCCGCACCTTCGTCTTTAATGTCGTGGACATCGCAGGAATCCTGGCCCCGGATATCTGCCCGCCGGGCCTTCAGATAATCAACCATGGCATAGATACCAAGGAACCCGAGCATGAAGGCATAGACAATTGTAATAAAGGCGTCGCTGAGCACCGGGTTAATTTCGTAAAGAACTCTGTTGATCATCCCCCCTGCCGTTGCCCCCACAACCGCCCCGACAAGGAACACGCCTGCCAGGGGGACCGAGACATTTCCCAGCCGCCTGTGCAGAACACTGCCCATGATGGCCTTGGCAAAGATATGAAAGAGGTCGGTGCCCACGGCCAGAATCCCTTTAATGCCTGCGCTCATCAATGCCGGAGCAATAATGAATCCGCCCCCGGCCCCGATGCAGCCGGTGATCAATCCGGCTCCCATGCCGATGAGTATCGACACGATAAAGATGCCTGTGCTGTAGAATGCGGGGCTGTAAGCCTTGTGCCCGCCGAGAATATCCGGCATTATGTCTGTGACTTCAACCAGTTGATCGGAAAAGGCAATACCGCCTATGAAAATCGGAACCAGGAGCAGTCCGAGGATGATGCATCTTTTTTTACTCCTGAGAATGGTGTTGGAAACGTTGATCTCCCACTGGGCATGTGCCCGGGCGCCCAGCATCATGAACCTGCCCCATTGCTTGAAAAAATTCATCTAACGACCACCTCCTTACATGAATGACGGCGGATCTAAGGCAATGGTGTTCATTCAGACCTTTTAGCCACCTTTGTTTAAAGCTTTTTTAATAGATAGAATCTTATCTTCCTGTATCCGTTTCATATTACATGCATCCTGAACCTTGTAGAGGAGTTCATTAATATCCACGGGCTTCATCAGATAATCAAATGCGCCCTTGCTCATACCGTCACTGGCAGACTCCAGACTGGCATGGCCGGTGAGCATGATGACCTCCACCAAGGGATACGCCGTTTTAATCTGGTTCAAGGTCTGGATGCCGTCCATGCCCGGCATCTTCACATCCAGGACCACCACATCAACCGTGTGGTCGTCAAGATACGCCAGGGCCTCCTCTCCGCTTGCCGCTCCCATTGCCTTTACACCTCGTTTGTCCATGCGTTTCATCAGGGTCTCCAGAAACTCAATCTCATCATCAACAAATAGAACACTTGGGTTTTCCATATTCTGTATCTTTCCTATATCGTGCGCATCGGCCTAAATATCATACGATTATCCCCTTCTGGCAATAATTTCCTTGATCCGTGCTTCCATGATTTTTTCTTCGTGACGCCTTTTTCTGGCAGCCGCATCTTGAACTTTCTCCATGAGGACATCCATATCACAGGGCTTCATCAGATAATCAAACGCCCCCATTTTCATGCCGTCAATTGCAGATTCCACAGTGGCGTGGCCGGTGAGCATGATCACTTCCACCAGGGGAAACCTCTTCCGGATGGCGTTTAAGGTCTCATTGCCGTCCATGCCAGGCATCTTCACATCCAGAATCACGACCTCAATCTTTTTCTTTTCAGCAAGGGCATCCAAAGCCGCCTCTCCGCTTGCGGCGGTAAAGACGTCAAGTTCCCTTTTGGTCAACCGTTTGGCCATGGTCTCAACAAAAGAAATCTCATCGTCCACCAAAAGTACGTTTACCTTTGCCATAGTCATCCCCCCCTTTGCATTTTCGGCGTTAACGCCCGAATACCGGCAGATGTTCAATCCGCCGATGAATTGACAGGAATGCGGATGGTAAACCTGGTACCTGTATCCGATTCACTGTGGACAACAATTGCCCCCCCCATGGACTTGATCAGAGAGTAACAGATGAAAAGCCCAAGGCCGCTTCCCTTGCCAACGGGCTTTGTGGTAAAGAAGGGATCAAATATTTTTGCCTGGTCTGCCCGGCTGATTCCGGGACCATTGTCCGCCACTTCCACCAGAACCTGATCCTTAGTCCGGGAACTGGACAAGGAGATGATGCCGCCACTGCCCTCCATGGCATCCAGACTGTTGTTGATCAGGTTCGAAAGGACCTGCTGTATTTCCGAAGCGGACACCCGGACATTGGGGAGTGTGTCTGCCAATAAGGTCTCAATGGTCACACCGTTCTGTCTTGCCCGTTGCATAGAAAGTCCGGCAACATCCCTGAGTGTCCGGTTCAAATCAGTGCACTCTCCTTCAGCCTCCCTTTTCCTGGCAAAGCTCAAAAGTTTCCGGGTGATTTCCTTGCACCGCTGGCCCTGGGTATGGATCTGTTTCAGGGCCCGGTTAAACTCTACCAGATTCGGACTATCCAAAAATTCCTCATCTTCCAGAAGATCTTCGATCCAGCCGGATTCCTCAATCATGATGGCCACCGGGTTGTTGATTTCATGGGCAACCCCTGTGGCCAGAAGACCGATTGAGGCCAGTTTTTCAGCCTGGAGCAACTGGAGCCGGGCCTGCTCAAGATTTTCCTTCATCCGCAATTCCTCACGCATGTCATGAAAGTATCCTATGGTGGCTATTTCCTGCTCATCATCATAGACAATGGCGGCATTCAGGCTGATCGGAATGGTCTGGCCATCTTCGGCGATCACATCTACAAGGTACGATCGAAGATACCCCTTACCTTCCCGGCTCTCCTCCCTCAGGGCTGCCATGATCTTATGGGCCGCCCCCTCTGGATAGAGATCAACAATATTGATCTCCCGCACAGCCCTGTCAGCATCATACCCCAAAATTTTGCCCGCCATTTCGTTATAGATCAGGATACGGCCCTTTTTGTCTGCTGCAATAACGGCATCCACCGCACTGACCAGCAACTTTCGCAGAAAAGTATTGGACCGCGCCACAGCCTCCTCCGGTTCCTGATGCCGGAACGAGGTAATATCCATACATGCAAAACCTTTGACCCTGCCGTTGGCCTGAATGGGAAAGGCATATTGGCAGACGTTTTCCCCCTTTTCCGGTCTGGGCATCAGGGCTGGTACATTTGTCTTCATAGCTGTTTTCACTGCACATCCCCTGCAGGGAGAGGGGACCCCGTAAAAATACTCATGACATTTTTTACCCGTGGCAGGTATTTGAACGGAGCCGGGAAGATTAGCCGCAAGAATCTCAAATTTCGGAGAAACGACCATAAATCGATTACCCAAAGCGTTGACGGCTTCTAACAACCACTTTTTTGAAGATTCAGTGGGCATAAGCTTCTGTCTTTCGCTTAAATTTGGAAGATAAGATATTTTAAGATAAGCGTTCGTGTTTTGTCAATGACAAAGGACAACTCATTCATACATATCCTGCTAATGCAAGAGGTTAGCAGTCAAAGTGTCAGGCGTTTTGCTCTTCTCAATTTCTTATGATATGATCCGGCCCAAATCAAACTTGGGACTCGTTACAAAATAACTTGATCTAAATTGTTTCCAAAACCACTTAAAAGACTGGGTATTTTGAAAACAAAAGATCAAGTAATTTTGGAGCCGATCCTTACCCCCTTTCAAAGGACACAGCCATGGCTAAGCGGAACAACACATCCCCCCCTCCCATGCTGGACATGGATGGCATTGACTTTCTATCCGTGCTCAATCGTCTGGACGACGGGGTGATTATTTGCGATCTTAACGGGACCATCCTGTTCTACAATACGGCCCAGTCCAAAATCGACGGAATTTCCCCAACCGACGCCATGGGTATGAAGGTTACGGAAATTTATGAGTTGAGCAACCGGACGTCCATGGTGATGCAGTGCATTACCCATAATGCGTCGATTAAGAATAAAACCTTTTTTTACAGAACCTATAAGGGCAAGGTGGTGAACACCATTACTTCGGCCTATCCCCTGTATACCAATGAGAAGGCCAACGGGGCCATCTGCTTTGTAAAGGATTATGAACTGCTGAGACGGTCTGCACACATGCCGACCAGGGAACCCTTGCAGGCAGATCTGGGCAACGGCACCCTGTTCAGTTTTTCAAATCTCATCGGCTCCAGCCACGGATTTCGGCAGGTCATCGGCATTGCACAGAAGGCAGCCGCCTCATCCTCTCCCATCATGATCCAGGGGGAAACAGGAACCGGTAAGGAGCTGTTTGCCCAGTCCATCCACAACCACAGCCCGAGAAGGGACAAAAAGTTTGTGGCGATCAATTGCGCTGCCATTCCCCATGACCTTCTGGAGGGTATGCTTTTCGGCACCAGCCGCGGGGCCTTTACCGGTGCCCTGGACAAACCCGGATTGTTCGAAATCGCCCATGGATCAACCCTGTTCTTGGATGAACTCCTGGCCATGCCGGTGGATCTCCAGGCCAAGCTTTTGCGGGCCCTTCAAGAGAACAGGGTCAGGCGTGTGGGGTCGGTCAAGGAAATCAAGGTGGATGTAAAAATCATCTCCTCGGTAAACCAAAACCCCAGAACCGCCATCCGGGACAAACAATTGCGCACAGACCTCTATTACCGTCTGGGCGTTGTTATGGTTAAACTGCCGCCCTTAAGAGACCGGGTGGACAGTATGGGGGAACTGGCAGATCATTTTATCCAAAAGTACAATACCCGCCTGGGCACCAATGTAAAATCCATTGCAGAAGAGGTCATGGAATTGTTCAACGCCTATCATTGGCCGGGGAACATCAGGGAATTGGAGCATTTGATCGAAGGGGCCATGAATATGGCAGGACAGGATGACAGCATCGGACTCCGCCATTTCGGTCCGGGGCTGGACTGTCTGGAACAGGTGGATATGACCTGTACGGATCCCGCCATTACGCTGTTCGATACATCTCGGGATAGTATCGCCATGCCCATAGAGCCCGGGGAAAGCTCCGGCAATTTTGCCCAGACCCAGAAACAAAGGGAGCAGTCAGCAGTCAGGACAGCGCTTATGACTGCCAATGGAAATGTAACCCAGGCGGCAAAACAACTTGGCATCTCCAGACAATTGCTCCACTATAAGATTAAAAAATTCGGGTTCAGACGCATTGATTTTATTCGGGACCCGGGATCTTGAAATCAGCCCTGCTCTACAAGATAGCGCAGCAGCTCTCGCCAGCGAGTGACAAATATTTTTCTATAGAAAAAATATTGTCACCGCAACGCCGCCGATAATAGACAATAATTTTTCACCCCTTTCATTATCCACTCTTGACATCGGCCAGCAAAAATTTAAAAATCTCTTTAATATCAAAGAGATAACATAAAAATAGAACCCTGTTTTTCACCTGGTATACTATCTGCAGTCCATAGGAAAACCCCGGGCCTTATACGGTAATACCCGGACAAATGAGATGTAAATCGTTTGCACAGGAGTTTAAAGTAAATTGAACGACACCACCACTAAAAAGCCTTTTGATCCTTTTGTTTTCTGGACCTCGGCCACTTTAACTGTAATATTTGTCCTCTGGTCGGTAATTTTCCCGGAAAACATGACAAAAGTCATTAATGCCGTTTTCAGCTGGACCACCACCCAGTGGGCGTGGCTATACTTACTCACTGTTTTCCTGCTGGTCGGCGGCTGCTTCCTGCTTATGGGAAATAAATACGGCAAGATGAAGCTGGGTCTTCCTGAAGATAAACCTGAATTTTCCAATTTTTCATGGTTTGCCATGCTGTTCGGCTCTGCCATTGCCGCAGGCATCGTGTTCTGGGGACCTGCAGAACCGGCCTACCATTACATGAGCCCGCCGCCTTATTTCGGTGGTGATGCCCTTACCCCGGTTGCGGGTGCCAATGCCATGACCTACTCATTCTTTCACTGGGGCCTGAGCGC
>PIVQ01001861.1 GCA_003354055.1 Desulfobacteraceae bacterium
CCCGACCGTTATAATCAAACCGTAATGCAGGCCATTGCCCTGTCCGTCATGCTGGTGGGTATCAAAAGTGCTCTGGGCAGCAATGATCTTTTGATCATCATCATCAGTCTGGCTGCCGGTGCCCTGATCGGGGAGTTCATCGGTATTGAAGCCTATCTCAAGAGCTTGGGGGATTTGTTGGAAAGAAAATTTTCAAAACCCTCATCAGGGCAGCCAAGCATTTCAACCGCCTTTGTGACGGCATCCCTTCTCTACTGCGTGGGCTCCATGGCCATTGTGGGCTCCCTTGAAAGCGGGCTTTCCGGCAATCACGAGACCCTGTTTGCCAAGGCCTTTCTTGACGGAATCACCTCGATTATCCTCACCGCCTCTCTGGGTGTGGGGGTTGTTTTATCAGCAGCAGCAGTTCTGCTCTACCAGGGTGCCATAACTCTTGCCGCCGGATTCATGAAACCCTTTCTGCTGCCGGCAGTGGTAAGTCAGATGTCCGCCACAGGCGGCCTGCTTATCCTGGCTTTGGGGCTGAACATGCTCAGAGATAAGAAGATCGCCGTGGGCAATATGCT
>PIVQ01001862.1 GCA_003354055.1 Desulfobacteraceae bacterium
AGAATAGAAACAATAAAGACAATCACAATCGGATATAATAAAGATTATAGAACAGATAGATACATCTCATATTACAATAATGATAATGAAACCGAAGCTGTAGGAAACAATAGAAAGGCTATTGACCAAACTTTTGAAACAAATCTGACAAACCAGAATGATGTAATATCAATTTATGTAGAATACTATAATAGGTTTATTAATATCAATAGAACTGTTACAATAGATAGGACTATACCGTTTACAGCTGGATTAGGTGATTTTATTACTTTCCCCGTGGTAAGGAAAACTTTAGATGGAGAAAAGGTAATATTCAATAATGCTTTATATAAAATAATTAGTATAGATAAGATAGGGAATACAGCACAGGCTATTTATTTTAGAGATGATGATGATTTGGATTATTTTGACGGTGGAGATTCGACAACATCATACTCATGGTATGAAAGCGGTGATTCTACAACTGATTACGATTATATAGATGGAGGTGTATCATAATGGGTGTATTAATAGGTAATGTAGCAAGAAAAGAAAGAAGAGATACTGCTGCTAATTGGACTAGTAA
>PIVQ01001863.1 GCA_003354055.1 Desulfobacteraceae bacterium
AAAACGTTTTGGGTTATATAGTCAAGTGACTAAGCGTATACGGTGGATGCCTTGGCAACTGGAGGCGATGAAAGACGTAGTAGCCTGCGATAAGCTTCGGTGAGGTGGCAAACAACCTTTGACCCGGAGATCTCTGAATGGGGCAACCCACTGCTTCGGCAGTATCTTTAACTGAATACATAGGTTAAAGAAGCGAACCTAGGGAACTGAAACATCTAAGTACCTAGAGGAAAAGAAATCAAACGAGATTCCCTTAGTAGCGGCGAGCGAAAGGGGAACAGCCCTTAAGCTGTTTTGTAGTTAGTAGAAGGCTCTGGAAAGTGCCGCCATAGTGGGTGATAGCCCCGTATACTAAAACTTATTTACAGTGAAATCGAGTAGGTCGGGACACGTGATATCCTGACTGAATATGGGGGGACCATCCTCCAAGGCTAAATACTCCCAGTTGACCGATAGTGAACCAGTACCGTGAGGGAAAGGCGAAAAGAACCCCTGTGAGGGGAGTGAAATAGAACCTGAAACCGTATACGTACAAGCAGTGGGAGCAGACTTGTTCTGTGACTG
>PIVQ01001864.1 GCA_003354055.1 Desulfobacteraceae bacterium
TAACACCAACAATAAAGATGCTGTAATTAGGATGGTGCGTTTATTCGTAAATTCCATTTGGACCTCTTATAATTTTATATTTAATGCTTTTAAAAGCTGTAATAGCTCTCATACTTGGGGTATAAGACAGGTAAAGCGAGTTAATTATTTCACGTAAACCTATAAAAGTAATAATTAATAACAAATAGGCTAAAGCTTTGGGTTTTTAAATCAAAATTAAACTTTAAAACTGTTTTGATTCAAGCCTTTTATGCTCTCTAAGAGCGCAGCGCCTCACACCCTCTTAGTAAATCAACGTTTAATTACCAAGAGGGCATTAATTTAGAGTATGTGGTTAAACGGCTTATTACTTAAAACGTTATGATAAAAACGTAAAATGAGACCAGTCACTTAACGCTGTAATAGTTTGTTCTCCAGAAAACTGGTTAAAACTCACCACACAATTCACACAATTTACACGCGTATTTCATGGTGCAGTAGGGCGACCCAGCTCACAAGTAAGCTACTGTGAAAATTTAAACAGAAAACGGCGATTCAATATAAGTAACTGCGAAAAGCTACTAG
>PIVQ01001865.1 GCA_003354055.1 Desulfobacteraceae bacterium
ATTGAGTTCAGCAATAAAGTCGCAAAACTCCTGCTTTGAATAAGAGGCAAGAATGGAATCAAGGTACTCTTTGCGCATTAACCTATTATACCTGCAACCGAAAAAACCGACATGCATCCTTGCCGTTATCAATGATTTGCGCAAAAGGTCCCTTACCAGAAAAGCACCGTCGGCTTTGCCGACACGCTGCATCTCCCGCAGTAAAGGCAAAGGGTCGGCACTGTGATGAAGCATATTATGGCAATACACCGTATCAAATTCATCCCGGTTAAAAGGTAGACTCTTTGCATCAGCCAGCACAAAATTTATTTTATGATCCACCTTTTCCGCCCGGGCAATTTCCCCCGCAACCTCCAGCATGGTTTCCGATATATCAACCGCTGTGATTTGCACGCCTTCGGTATATTTTGCCACGCCAACGGATATTCTGCCCGTACCGCACCCGACCTCAAGGAATCGGCCTGAATCGGCACTCGAATTTATCACCGTTTCAATAAACCCGTTGTGTAAAATCGTAAGATACTTCAATGAAAGCCTGTCATAGGCGTCAATCTCTTCAGCCAC
>PIVQ01001866.1 GCA_003354055.1 Desulfobacteraceae bacterium
TAAAACACTAAATAATTATCTTGGAAAAAATACACTTGATTTTGACAATCCAATGCAAAAAAAATATGCTTTAGCGGCAAATTCAGCTTATGCTTTTAGTTATAAAGATAAAGTAAAATTAAATAAAATAATGAAAGAACTTCCAAATTTTAAAATAGATGAAAAATTAAGCGGGAAAAATTCTGTGACATTAGTCAATAATTTAAATAAAGAGGTAATAATTTCATATCGAGGGAGCGACGCAGAATTTTTCAAATTAAATACAATTTCGATGGACCCTAAGCGAATAAAAAATATTGAAGATTGGTACGTAAATTTATTGACAAGTATAGGTAATCAACGCTCAACTCAAAGATATAACGAAGCTTCTCAAAGATATGAAAATGTTTTTAATAAGTACGGCAATAATTACAAAATTTCCGTAACGGGTCACTCAAATGGTGGAGGGCAAAGTAATTTTATTAGTGAAAAATATAATGTTGAAGGACATCATTTTAACCCTGCAATTAATCCATTACAAAAGCCGGTAAATACTCCAACAAAAAAGCAATATGTTTATTCAAC
>PIVQ01000986.1 GCA_003354055.1 Desulfobacteraceae bacterium
ATTGTCATAATCTTCTGGTTGTGGGCATGGATGACGATGCCATGACCCTGGCTGCCAATACCCTGATTGACTCCAAAGGCGGTATTGTGGTTGTGGATAACGGGAAAGTCCTGGCTCACCTGGCCTTGCCTCTTGGCGGACTGATGAGCCTTGGATCGGTTGAAACAGCTGCTCTAAGTGTGACGGAAATTGAATCCGCCATGGTCAAAATCGGCTGTCCCCATCCCGCCTTTGAAATGACCATGAGCCTGATGGGGCTTGTCGTGCTCGGAGAACTTAGGCTGTCCAACAAAGGACTGGTGGAGATGAAAGATGGGGCAGCGCCTGAGTTTGTGGACCTTATTCTCTCCTGATCAAATTATGCTATCTATTGGCCAAACATGCCGGCCTGTTCTGCCTGGTGTTTTACAATCTTCAGCATTTCCATGCGGATAATACCGCTGAAGGGCTTGATGGCAAACCAGTACCAGGAGAAAAAGATCCTGGTTGTATCTCCAAAACATTGAATCCGGGTTTCTGTGGATAATCGGGTCGTATTCTTAGGACCGTTGTCCAGACTGAAGTTCCAGGCTACTTTCATTCCCTTTTCAGGGCGGTAGGACAGAAAAAACTCTTTGTCCGGAATGGAGATGGGACATAAACGCGCATCTGTGAGAAACCCGATAACCATTTCTTTGCCTGGATTTTCCTCAAGCATTTCAAACGGACCGGAGGAGAGCATGCGGTCAAGGCGAATATCCCCGGAGGGCAGTCCCCTGAGAAGAAACAGTGACTTGACGATTTTGGAACTGTTCATATCCAGCGGCATCAAGAGAGGATAAATTGGGGCTGCAGGACTGTTGATCCGGATATTGTGGACTTCATTAAAGTCATATGCCGGAAGAAAACGATCTATAAGTTGGACCATTATAACTCCTTAATTGATATGTTTTGTATAAGAGCATGACATATTGAATTTAATATATAGTAGTTTCGTAAAAATCAAGTTTTTTATATGGATTCCCATCTATTGTCGATTCGCTTGCAATTGTTTTTTTTCTTATCGGTCTTATCTTGATTAAAGCAATCTTAGAAGAATAGTTTACTAAAGAGGATGCCCTATGGGAAAAAAAACAACCCATAAAGAGAATCCCCATCATCTGGTCATGGGGGAACTCGTTGATTTTTTAAGCGGTGACACCTTAGCCGATACCCATGATGAACGGTATCACCAGAAACTTGCGAGATTTCTGGTTGAAACTCTGGGGTATGACCGGAAGTCTATTGAACAGAACCGGGAGGTTGTGGTCCGGACCAATGGTCAGGCAGCAAAACTCAGCATCGATTTTCTGGTGTCTGTCGGCAATCGGGTTGCTATGCTTGTGAAATACGCCCCCGGGTCTCTGGTGACCCGACGGTTGTCCAACCTGGCCCTGTCCAGAATCATACTGCCTTATCAGATTCCTGTGGTGATCACCACCAATGGCGAAGATGCCGAAGTCATTGACGGCCATTCCGGTATGGTCATAGGTCAGGGACTGTCTGCTGTTCCAGGTCTTCTATCGACAGTGATCCGGGCGTTGCCTGAAAAAACTTTACCGGTCGATCCTTCCCTGTTTGACAAAGCCTCGCGTATTGCCTTTGCCTGCGAGATAGATGGGTCATGTTCTGTGGATGATGATTTCAAATGTTCAAGCTGGTATTGCTACCCAAGTGATAAGCTGAAAAAAGATTGAATTTTTTATTGGCAAAAATTTCATCCTCTGCTACATCCTAATACTGAAAATTTCCTGTTCACTCTACTTTACAAAAGGAGCAGACCATGAACTCTGTTATTAAGGTCCTTGTAATTCTGGTAAGTGTCTTTATCTGTTTTAATCCGGCAAGTGCAGCTAAAAAAGAGATCACCATCATTCACACCAATGATCTTCATTCTCAATTTTTAGGATTTTCTCCTAATCAGGATTACACACCTGACACACTTATGGATGATGAGACCCTTGGGGGGTATGCCCGGATTGCCACACTGATTAAAAAGATCAGAGCCCAGGCCAAGGGGCCGGTTCTGGTTCTGGATGGCGGGGATTTTCTCATGGGTTCTTTCTTTCACACCCTAACAAGGGAAAAAGCCTTTGAGTTGGAGCTTCTTGGAATCATGGGCTATGATGCGGTTACCCTTGGAAATCATGAATTTGACCTGAAACCCAAGGGGCTGGCCCAGATCCTTAATACTGCCAATGCCCTGAAAAACCGCCCGGCTATTCTATCGGCAAATATGGTTTTCAGCAAAGAAAGCGCAGAGGATGATACCCTTGAAAAGGCGGTTGCAGATGGATTGGTTACCC
>PIVQ01000241.1 GCA_003354055.1 Desulfobacteraceae bacterium
TTTCCGAGGCATTGGTTGCCATGGGAATGAAGCGGCTGAAGAATCTGATTCTCTGCTTTGCCGTCAAAGAGACCCTGTCCAATAAACCCATTCCCATGTTTGACATCAATGCGTTTTGGGGGGATTCGGTCCGCAGGGGTGTGGCGGCCCAGCAGTTGGGGCTTTTGATAGACGGGCCTGTTGAAGAGGCTTTTTCAGCGGGCATGCTCCAGGATATCGGACTATTGGTACTGTTTGCCATGGAACCTTCCAAGGCGGACCGGTGGCCATTACTCAGATCGAATCTCCCGGGAGACCGCCGGAAGATGGAAGATCATCTCTTTCATACCACCCATGACCATATCGGTGGCCTGCTGATAAAGAAATGGCACCTGCCAAAGTCCTATATCCTTGCCATAGGGGCCCATCACCTGGGATTTTCCGGAAATAAGGCCATCACCCTCGAAAAAAACAAAAAAGATACCATTCTGGCCGGCATGATCCATCTGGCGGATCTGTGCAATGCCGTGTATACCTGCCATGACAAGGCCAACGCCCTGAAACTGTTGAAACAGGAGTCAAAACAGATCTTCGGCCTGACGGAAGACCAGGTGGAATCTCTGCTTTCCGGACTGCCTGAGCAGGTCAGGGAAACCACGGGGGCCATGGAAATTTCAACGGAAGCGCAGTTGGATTTTAATTCGGTTATGGATCAGGCAAGCCGTAAACTGGTGGAAGACAATATCAGTTACCAGGAACTGACATGGCAGCTCCAGACCTCTTTGAAACAACGGGATGAGTATGCCGGCAAACTGGAAGCGGAACTGGATGTGGCCAGGGAGATTCAGAAGAGCCTCCAGCCGGATATCGGGAAATTCGAACGGGTCGCGGCCTTTAATATCCCCGCCTCCCATCTGTCCGGTGATTTTTATGACTATTTCCTGAAGGCCGACGGTTCCATCGGGTTCTGCCTTGGAGATGTGTCGGGGAAAGGCACCTCGGCCGCCCTGCTCATGGCAAAGGCCATCTCCCTTTTCCGGTGTTTAACCAAGGTAGAGGATGATACAGACAAGGTCGTTGCCATGATGAACACAGAAATTTATGAGACGGCTGTCAGAGGCATGTTTGTCACCTTTGTCGGCGGGAGCCTCAATCCCAAAACCCATGAGTTGAAAATCGTTAATATGGGCCACCTGCCGCCACTCCTCATCCGGGGTAAAAAAATGACCAGCATCCAGGCCTGCGGTCCTCCCCTCGGGGTTTTGCCCCATACCACCCCCCAGGTAAAGGAACTCTCCATTCTCAATGGCCGGCTTTTTCTGTATACGGACGGCTTCACGGAAGGCCGAATAAAAAACAAGGGCAATAGCGCTCTTGGGCTCAAAGGATTTTTACGCTGGCTTTTGCAATCCGGACGATTACCCATCCAAGAGCAGATGGAATGGATAAAGAATCAATGCACCAAGGAACAGCTCCTTCAGTCAGATGATCTGACCCTGATGATATTGTCGGGAGAAGCCCCTCCGGGAAAAAACCCACCGGGTGAATAGCCGCTGGAAGAATAACCGTCAGAAAAAAACAATGGTTGATCCTGCAATTTGACCTGGATTTCATTTAAATCCGGCCAAAAATAATTTTCCCGCCCATAACTTTTGAAGTCCTGCCGGGGCAAACCGCTACAACAACGCTGCATATTAACCACAAGCCACCCAAAAATCATCCGACACAAAACGCTACGACCCCTTTTAAACGGGATAGTTGACCGGTCAACCAGTTTTCACCCCCTTTTCCGGGGACACCTGTTTTTTTTTCTTGACAGGGTTTGTTCCTCTTATACTATGGGGTAATCACTTTAGCTGGCTTATAGTTATATCATAGCTTTATTTATTCATTATTTCCGGAGGTTATTCATGAAGAAAATTAGGTGGTCATTTTTACTAATCCTTACGCTGAGCCTGGTTTACACCCCCACCCTGTGGGCAGAAACAAAGCTGAGATACGCCAATTTTTTCCCACCCACCCATATCCAGAGTCAGCTGGCTGAAAGCTGGTGTAAAGAGGTGGAAAAACGGACCAACGGAGAAGTTGTTATCCATTACTTTCCTGCCGGCACCCTGACCAAAGCCCCTCAGACTTATGACGGAGTGGTTCAGGGAATTGCAGACATCGGCATGACCGTACTGGCCTATTCCAGAGGCAGGTTTCCGGTAGCTTCCGCCATTGACCTGCCCATGGGATACTCTTCCGGAGTCCAGGCCACAGCCATTGCAAATGCGGTTCTCAACGAATTCCAACCCGCAGAGTTCAAAGATACTCAAATCATGTTTGTCCATGCCCATGGTCCCGGATTTATCCATACCCGGGGAAAAGCGGTATCAAGCCTTGACGACATCAAAGGACTGAAACTTCGCGGCACCGGCACCAGCGGCCTGGTTCAGGCGGCCCTTGGCGCATCCCCTGTGGGAAAAAGCATGAGAGAATGTTACCAGATGCTCCAGAAAGGCGTTGTGGACGGTTCTTCCCATCCCATGGAATCCAATAAAGGCTGGAAACTGGGCGAAGTGGTACACTATATGACCCAGAACTATTCCACCGCCTATACCACCACCTTTGCCGTGTTCATGAACAAAGATAAATGGGCGAAACTGACACCTGAACAGCAGAAAACCATTGGTGAAATCAATGCGGAATGGTCTGCCAAACACGGACAGGCCTGGGATGCCTCCGATGAAAAAGGCCTGGCCTTCTTCAAAGAAAAAGGCGGCAAAGTCATTACCCAGACCGATGCTGAGGCTGCAAAATGGGAAGCTGCCGTGGCTCCTGTGATTGACACCTATATTGAAAAAGCATCCAAGAAAGGGCTTGACGGAAAAGCCATCGTTGACTTTATCAAAGCCAATATGTAAACTTTAGGAATCGTTACAAAACAACTTGCTCTAAATACCCTGAAGGGCAGAAACTTGTTTCCAAAACCCCTTAAAAGACTGGGTATTTTGAAAACAAAAGATCAAGTAATTTTGGAGCCGATCCTTAGATCCTTCAATGCCCCGCCAGCCGTTGCTTGCGGTTGGCGGGGCATATTGCGTTAATTGATTCAGGATGATGTATGAAAATTTTTAACTTAATACTGGACCGGACCTCCGGGGTGTTAAAATTCCTCGGTGCCCTTGCCCTGATCTGCATGATGATGCTGACAGTGGTTGATGTTATCGGCCGCTTTTTAAAACATCCCATTTTCGGTTCGGTGGAACTTGTGGGATTTTTGGCTGTGATCGTCATGGCGGCCGCCCTGCCGTATACCTATAAAATGGACGGCCATGTGGGTGTGGAAATTCTTGTCCGCCTCCTGCCCAAGAAGACACAGCTATGGATCTCTGTGCTCACCCAGAGCTTAAGCCTTGCTCTCTTTTCCATCATTGCCTGGCAAATGTTTCTCTATGCCGGAGACATCCACAAGACAGGGGAAGTGTCCATGAACCTGGAATTTCCCATTTATTATATCGTCTATCTGCTGGCAGCAGGGCTTGTGATATTCTCCGTAACCATCCTCGAACGAATCGTCGACACCATTAAGCAACTGAAGGAATCCTAACGCACAATGAGCCCGATTTTAGCCGGTATCCTCGGCATCCTGATAATGATCCTGATGTTCATGACCCGGATGCCCGTGGCCTTTGTCATGGCCCTGGTCGGATTTGCAGGGTTTTCCCTGATGGTTTCCCCTTCAGCAGGCCTGGTTCTCCTGTCCAGAAATGTATATGATACCTTTGCCTCATACGATTTGACCACCATCCCTCTGTTTATCCTCATGGGTCAGCTTGGCTTTCACTCGGGTATTTCCAAACGCCTCTATGATGCCGGCTACAAGTTCTTAGGCCATGTCCGGGGCGGTCTTGCCATGGCAACGGTATCGGCCTGCACGGCATTCGGCGCGGTCTGCGGCTCCAGTCCGGCCACTGCCGCAACCATGGCCACCGTCGGCCTGCCTGAAATGAAACGGTTCAACTACGATGATGAACTGGCCACCGGATCCGTAGCCTCCGGCGGCGGCATCGGCATGATCATGCCGCCTTCCGTGGTGCTGATCATCTACGGCATCCTGACCGAGCAGTCCATCGGCCAGCTCTTTGTGGCAGGAATATTCCCGGCCCTTCTGGTCACCCTGCTCTTTATCGTATCCATTTACATCCGGTGCAGGATCTCACCGGAACAGGGGCCTGCAGGAGAACGCTTTCCCTGGTCTGAAAAGCTTGCCGCCCTCATGGGCCTGGGTGAAACCATGGCGGTTTTCTCCCTGGTGGTGGGCGGTATTTTTTACGGATTGTTTACCCCGACGGAAGCTGCGGCTATCGGCGCCTTCGGTGTCCTTACCATTGCCGTTGTCCGGCGGCAGATCACCTGGGAAGGCTTTGTAACCGCTCTGATGGAAACCCTGCGAACCTCGTGTATGGTGCTCATGCTCATCACAGGGGCGGTGATTTTCGGAAAATTCCTGGCCGTGACAAGAATCCCCTTTGAGATCGCCTCCTGGGTCGGAGGCCTGCAGATGTCCCCCATTCTGGTCATGGGCGTGATCATTCTGATCTACTTTATAGGGGGCTGCTTCATGGATGCCCTGGCCTTTGTCACCCTGACCGTGCCCATCTTTTTTCCCGTGGTCATGGAACTGGGATATGATCCCATCTGGTTCGGGATCATCATCGTCATGGTCACGGAAATGGGAGTTATCACCCCGCCGGTCGGCATCAATGTCTATGTGGTCTACGGTATAGCCCAAAATGTACTGGAAGAGGAAGTGCCCCTGGAAAAGATATTTAAAGGCATCACCCCCTTCCTTTTGGCTGTCATCGTCGGAGTCGTCATTTTAATGCTCTGTCCCTGGATCATTTTATTTTTGCCCAACCTCATGTATTAAATACTCATGAAAGCCATAAGCGAATCCGATCTGTTTGAGCCTGTTCAGAAGTATCTGACAACCCAAGGCTACAGTGTGAAGGCAGAAGTCCGCCATTGTGATATAACAGCGGTGAAAGATGATGAACTGGTCGTTATCGAGCTGAAGAAAAACCTGAACATCACCCTGCTGATCCAGGCGGCAAACAGACAAAAATTTGCAGATTCCGTTTATGTAGCCATCGCAACGACAGCCGGCAAACGGTTGCCCAGAAGCTTCAAGGATGCCTGCCACCTTCTCAAAAGGCTGGAACTGGGACTGATTCTCGTCTCCTTTTTAAAAACCAAGACAAAGGTGGAGATCATATTTCATCCGTCTGAATTTAAAAAAAAGAAAAGTCATAAGCGAAGACGAAGTATCATCAGGGAAATTTCCGGCAGAACAGGCAATTTCAATACCGGCGGCAGCACAGGCAGACAACTCGTTACGGCCTATAGGGAAAGCGTCATTCATATCGCCTGCTTTCTTCTGGAATTTAATGAATTGTCACCGGCCAAACTTCGGCAGTTTGGCACATCAAAAATAACCCAGCGCATTTTAGCCGATAATCATTACGGATGGTTTGAACGGGTAAAAAGAGGGGTTTACAGGCTCCATCCCCAGGGGGAAAAAGCGCTGGGACACTATCCGGAGCTGGTAGCACATTATAAAAAAATCGTTGAGGACAAAAACAAACAAGAGGGTTTCAATAATCAGGGCGGGAAATAACATGGCAAAAATTAAATATGAGTCTGACATCCGTGGCGCCGGCAATTTAGCGATTGACGCGATTACCAGTATTACCGATCTGGTAGAAGCCATGCATCATACCATTACAAGTTTTGGCGGAATACTTAGCGGGACGGATCAAAATCAGTCGCAACGGACAACGGGCATCACGGGAATGGTTTACCGCAACATTCGCACGATAACCGGATTGGTAGGGGACGGCCTTGATGTACTCCTCAAACGATTCTCATCACTGCTCGGAGAAACCAAGTCCTCATCAGACCGGGAAGCTGTTCAGGCCGCATTAAACGGCGTTCTGGGGGATCACCTTGCAGCGAGGAACAACCCGCTTGCCATCCAAATGGAGTTTCGCCGGAATGGGGCAGCTTTTGCCATGGACGATCAGGCCTTTAACCGGGCACTTCAACAATCCAACGGTAAAATTGCGTTGATGGTACACGGGTCCTGTATGAATGATCTGCAATGGAACCGGCAGGGGCATGACCATGGTGCTGCACTTGACCGCGATCTTAAATACCTTCCGGTTTATCTGCATTATAATACGGGTCGTCACATTTCCCAAAATGGCCGTGAATTTGCCGATAATATCGAAGCGTTCATCACTCAATTACCCCAGCCGACAGAACTTGTAATCATTGCTCACAGCATGGGCGGACTCGTTTCACGAAGCGCCTGCCATTACGGAAAGGATGAAGGTCATTCCTGGCTAAATCATCTACAAAAAATGATTTTTCTCGGTACCCCGCACCATGGAGCGCCTTTGGAACGTGCAGGCAACTGGATCGACACGCTCCTTGACATAAGCCCGTACAGCGCGCCCTTTTCCCGCCTTGGAAAAATCCGGAGTGCGGGGATTACTGATCTGCGTTACGGCAATATACTGGATGAAGACTGGAAGGGACGCGACCGTTTCGAATGTTCAGGAGATCACCGAACCTGTGTACCTTTACCAGACGGCATGCAGTGCTATACCATCGCCGCAACCACCAAAAAAGAATCCAGCAGACTTGGCGATCATCTAATTGGGGACGGACTGGTAACATCAAACAGCGCATTGGGCCGGCATAAAAATGCGAATCTGACCCTTAAATTTCCGGAAGCCCATCAGTGGATCGCCCGTGATATGAACCATCTGGATTTGCTTAATCAACCGGAGGTCTATGAGACCATTAAGCTGTGGCTGGAAAGCAAATGAGATAAATTTATCTCAAGGCTGCTTTACAAACAAAACCACTTTTGTTAAGAATTTCCTGAGAACAGTTTAAAAAATCGTGATGGCGGTATCTCTTTTCCTTGATTTTTATACCGTCAGCAAAGCAACTTGGAAACTCTCTCCTTCTCTGCACACGACCGTGTTCTGTTTTATCCGTTGTCTGGCACCCACTGCCTTCACTGCCGCCACTGCCTTGATGTGGGTAGCTTAATCAGAACTATGAATAACAATGTTTACAAGATGATTTAGAAATAGAAGTATGCTACTCGACTAAACATTTTCAATTTCATTTAAACATGTTTTTCTATCTATGGTAAAAAAGGAGACAAATGAAGATAAAATGTGGTTTTGTTTTTTTATTACTCTATACTTTTATGACATTTTGTTCTTTATCCGCATCTGAAACATCCCTGACTATCATACACTCCAATGACCTTGCTTCCCATTTTTTAGGTTATTCTCCCAACAAAGACTATACACCTGAAACCACCGGTGACGATGAAACCAAAGGGGGCTGGGCCAGGATAGCAACTGTCATTAAGTCAGAAAAAGCAAAACGAAGTAATCCTGTCTTAGTATTGGACGGTGGAGATTTTTTGATAGGATCACTCTTCCATATGGTTAGCCGAGAACATGCTCTGGAACTCCAATTACTGGATGAAATGGGTTGTGAGGTCACCACCTTGGGAAATCATGATTTCGACCTTAAACCGACCGGCTTGGCCAGCATAGTGGAATCTGCCGCAGCCAAGTCAAAACTGCCAAAGATTGTGGCATCCAATCTTATTTTCAATTCTGAAGATCCCAAGGATGATCGTTTGGAACAGTTATTTAAGAATAAGTTAATTCAACCCTATACTGTTATTGAAAAAGATAATCTGCGTATAGGTATTTTTGGTTTACTAGGTAAAGATGCAGCAGAGGTATCTCCTTTTGCAGCACCTGTGAAATTTGCAGAACCGATAGAAACCGCCAAAAAAATGGTTTCACTACTACGAGAAGAAGAAAAAGTTGATCTTGTCATCTGCCTTTCTCACAGTGGATTGTCCGAAATAGCAGAACGTTCGGAAGATGAAATCATGGCTAAAGAAGTTTCAGGTATCGATGTTATCATTAGCGGGCATAGTCATGATGCAACTGAAAAACCGCTTATCATCAACGATACGATTATTGTACATGCTGGTGAGAACGGACTTTATATGGGTGTTCTGGATCTGGCAGTAAGTCAAGATAAAACCAAAGTCAGAAACTATACATTAATCGATATAAACGATGATATCAAAGGAGATGAGCATATCAGCAATATCATTAATGTTAGCAAAGAGATTGTTAACCGAGAAGTTTTAAAAAGCTATAACCTATCATTTGACCAGAATCTTGTTGAGACAGAGTTTAACCTGAATTACAAGAATGATGAATCCAATTTGGGGAATTTATTAACTGACGCTGTTCGATGGGCTGTGAACCAGGCTGAGTATGACGCTTCGGACCCTAATAGCAGGGTTCAACTGGCTGTTCAATCTAATGGTGGAATCAGGGACGATCTAATAAAAGGAAAAACAGGACTCCTTTCCGTCAGCGATCTGTTCAGAACGGTATCCCTTGGAATAGGTTTGGATGGTACAATGAGTTATCCATTGATCTCTTTTTATATTTATGGCTCTGAAATTAAAAAGATTATGGAAATTCTCACAACCGTCTATCCCCTGAAAGGAAGTGATTATTTCCTACAATTCTCAGGGGCAAAAATAAACTATAATCCAAATCGAATGCTATTTGACAGGGTGTCGGAAGTGCAAATTGAACAGGAGAACGGCGAGTTCGAAATCTTGGACGTTTCTGAATCTAATACCAAGTTATATAAAATTACTTCAAATTTTTACAACTCAACATTTTTAAAGGTCATTGGCGGTTTTACCAATGGCATACTGACAATAGTCCCCAAAGATCGTAATGGAAATCCAATTGATGATCTTAAAAAATATCGTGTTGATGTCGATAAAAACAAAACTGGCATCCAAGAAGTGAAAGACTGGACGGCCTTAATGGACTACGTTCAAACCTTCGCGGATACGGATGGTAACGGTATTGCCAATATGCCAGATCGCTATCGGGGACCTGAGGGGAGACAAATCAGGATCGATAGCCTCAATCCCTATTACCTGCTAAAAGGTGGCAATTATCTCACCTGGATTGCATTTTCTGCCATCATTTTGTCATTGGGCATATTTGTTTTGGCGGTTTATATCCCAATGAGAGTTGTTAGAAAAAGACGAACCAAATCTTGATCCCAAAGGGGCAGTGGCAGTCATTTGAAGACACCTATCCAACGCAGGTAAAACTGCTTGATTCGGTAACCTCCCAAACCTGGAATAAGAGCCGCTCCCTGGTATTTTTAGAAAGAGAAAACGCCCCCACCAGGGGACATGCAACTGAATTGCCGACTTTACTATCGTTACACCTCCTGCTATGATTACGTTTATTTGATTTTTCCAACAGGAGGTAGAAATTGAGTTTACACTTGGAATATATCAATGATGGAACAGCTTTTCGGGAAGTAGAACCCATGTCAATCAACCCGGAATCCCTGACCAGCTTTTCGATTTACGAACGGCTGCCATTTAAAGAAAATGAATACAAATTCCGCATTCTTTTGACTGATCCGACAACGATTTCAAAACAGAAACTTTT
>PIVQ01001867.1 GCA_003354055.1 Desulfobacteraceae bacterium
GCTATTTTATAGCCGCTGTTCTTGACGGAACAGGCAAACACAATCGCATTGGAATTACCGTATCTAAAAAAGTGGGGAATGCAGTAGCGCGTAACAGGGTAAAAAGACTTGTAAGAGAATACTTCAGACACCGGAAAGATTCCGTACCAGGAATAAAAGATATTAATGTTATCGGACGGAAAGGTCTGACTACCCTGTCAAACAAACAAATTATTGAGAAGCTTGATAAACTTTTTTTAAAAATAGCGTTGGCATAAATGATCAAACAGCTATTAACCATATTGATTAGATTTTATCAATTGTTTATATCACCGTTTTTGGGGGCCAATTGCAGGTATGTACCGACCTGCTCGGCTTATGCCCTTGAAGCGGTTGAAAAATACGGCAGTCTCAAAGGCAGCGCACTTGCCCTGAAAAGGGTATTGCGCTGTCATCCGTTCCGAGCCGGAGGATATGATCCGGTTCCATAACTAGTTTGTTACGCTTCACTGCGCTCCTCTTCTTTTGTTAAATTTTTTTATACTTAGGAGAGAAGATGGATGAGCAAAAACGATTATTGTTAG
>PIVQ01000242.1 GCA_003354055.1 Desulfobacteraceae bacterium
AATTGAATCCCGCGGCCATGTTTCTTCAATGGCGAAGGGAAGCCGTGACCTCTGGTCAGGCAGACCTTTCCGCTTACAATGGCATACTCGGTTATGAAAAAAAAGGCTGTTCAAAACTATTTTCCTTTTACAGCCTGCCCCGGAACTGCACCACCGTATTTTTTCCTGGCTGCACCCTGGCCGGTACCCGACCGGATCATACATTCAAGGCGTTTGAATACCTGAAAACCCGGATTCCCGATTCAGGTATGGTGCTGGACTGCTGTACAAAGCCCTCCCATGACCTGGGAAGACAGGACTTTTTTGACGCCATGTTTTCGGAGATCACAGACTATTTACAGGAGAACGGTATCACCACGGTGATCACGGCCTGCCCCAGCTGCCATAAAATATTTACCACCAAAAGCTCCCTTACGGTGAAATCCATCTATCAGGTTATGGCGGACGACCCGGATCCGCCACCTTTGATGGGTGCAACCCGCGGCTCTTCTGAAATTGTCATTCAGGATCCCTGCCAGGCCAGAAACGATATAAAGATGCGGGATGCAGTCCGCGCTATCGCCCGACAGAATGGGCTTGAGATTCACCCCTCAACGTTTAGCGGCAGGAAAAGCCTCTGCTGCGGAGAAGGGGGATTTACCGGGTGCATGAACCCCGATATTGCCGCTTCCTGGGCAAATAAGCGAACAGGGGCTGCCAACGGCAGACCGGCCATGACCTACTGTGCCGGGTGTGTGAATTTTCTGCCAGATAAGAGCCAAAGTTTCCATGTGCTGGATCTGGTATTTAACCGGAAAAACACCCTGGCAGGCAACGCCAAAGTTTCCAAAGCTCCGCTTACCTACGTGAACCGTTTGAAACTGAAAAGAAAGCTTGCAAAACAACCGGCAACAGTGACCAGGGAACGCACTTTTTTCCATGGAGAAAAATCCGGGACATTGAAACGACTTTTGATACTTGGGATCCTTATTGCCGCCATGGCCGGCATCCACATATCAGGCCTGGATGATGCCTGGATCGGCTACTCCCCTGATCTATAAAAACCTCAAAGCCGGCCGGGGCATGAAAGCTCCGCTCTGACAGCAGACCTAAGAATCCTGTACCGTCCGCCCTATTCCACAAAGATACCGATCTGCTTCATATAGGCGGAAATCTCCTGGATGGTTTCCAGGATAAGTCTCACATCCGCAGGCACGATTACAATGGTATCGTCTCCGGCCACCGATCCTAAAACCCTGTCAAAATCATGGTCGTCAATGAATTTAGCCACAGTGTTGGCCGTGCCCGGCCGGGTACGGATAACAATGAGCTGGGTATTGTGGGTAATGGATGTAACCAGAGAATCAAAGAAGCCCGTATCCTTGAGTTCGGTACGGGCCAGAGCCCAAACCGTACTGCCGTTCCCATCCTGGCCTTTGACCGCATTAATTTTTTTCAGGGCCCTGGAAACAGAGGACTGGGTGGTATGGATGCCCCTCTCGGTCAGAGCCTCAACCAGCTGGGCCTGGTTACCGGTTACCCCCTGGGACAGTAAAAGATGAAGTTCAGAAGCAATTGTCATAGTATTAAGTCATATTTATGCATAAAAATTAAAAAAATATGCGCTTTTTATACTTGTTTCCCTTGACTATTTCAAGATAATTCTGCATTAATAGCCAATGTTTAATGCTGAAATAACAATCTGATAAAATAAAAGACATATATATAAGGAGTTTATAATGGCAAAGGAAAAAGTAGTACTGGCATATTCCGGCGGCCTTGATACGTCGGTGATTCTCAAATGGCTTCTGGAAGAAGGATATGAAGTATTTGCATACATGGCAAATATCGGCCAGAAGGAAGATTTTGAAGCTGCAGAGAAAAAAGCACTGCAGATCGGGGCATCCAAGGTCTTTATCGAAGACATGAGAAAAGAATTTGTCACCGATTATATATTTCCGGTTTACAAGACCAATACGGTTTATGAAGGCCGCTACCTCCTGGGAACCGCCATTGCCCGCCCCATTATTGCCAAAAAACAGATTGAAATCGCCAATGAAGTGGGTGCCCAGTATGTGTCCCACGGGGCAACCGGCAAAGGCAATGACCAGGTGAGATTTGAGCTGTCCTACTATGCCCTCAATCCCCAGATCAAGGTCATTGCCCCCTGGAAAAATGCAGACTTTCTGAACGCCTTCAAAGGCCGGACCGATCTTCTGGACTATGCTAAAAAACACGGCATCCCAACAAAGCAGTCCGCGTCCAAACCTTACAGTGAAGATGACAACCTTCTGCACATCTCCCATGAGGCAGGGGTTCTGGAAGATCCGGGCGCAATTTGTGATGAAAGCATTTACTCCCATACCGTCAGCCCTGAAGAGGCTCCGGATACCCCCACCAAAATTATAATTGAATTCAAGGACGGAATTCCGATACGGGTGAAAAACCTGGAAGACGGGACTGAAAAAACAGATGCCCTGGAGTTGTTCGAATACCTGAACAAGCTGGGGTCTGAAAACGGTATCGGCCGTCTGGACATGGTGGAGAACCGCTTTGTCGGCATCAAGTCCAGGGGCGTTTATGAAACTCCTGGCGGCGCCATCCTCCACGAGGCTCACATGGATATCGAAGGCATTGCCATGGACCGTGAGGTCATGAGACTGCGGGATATGCTGGCAGCCAAATATGCGGAACTGGTCTACAACGGTTTCTGGTTCAGCCCTGAAATGGAATTTCTCATGGCCGCCATGGACAAGAGCCAGGAAGTGATTGACGGCGAAGTCACCCTCAAGCTGTACAAGGGAGTTGCCTACCCAATTGCAAGGACCAGCCCCTCTTCATTGTACAACCAGGATCTGTCATCCATGGACATTGAAGGCGGTTACAACCAGGAAGATGCAGAAGGCTTTATCCGCATCAATGCCATCCGCCTCATGGCACATAAAAATATTATTCAAAAAAAATAAGTGTGACCTGAGTCCCTTCTCCGGCATCCCGGAGAAGGGATTTTTATATTCAGACCAAAAATTTATTTTCCTGCAATCGGAGCAACGAACTGTGCTTCCGAATCCCAGGGAAAAAGAATCCAGGTATCCTGGCTTACCTCGGTCACATGGACATCCACCATGGGTTTGCCGGCAGGCTTGGCATACACCGTGGCAAAATAAGCCTTGGGCAGTATCTCCCGGACCACACGGGCAGTGGTACCGGTATCCACCAGGTCATCAATAATAAGAAGATCCTCCCCGTCCCCTTCCATGGACTTTAGGATGGTGGTTTCCCCCTGTTTCTGCCAGTCATAGCTGGTGATACAGATGGTATCGATAAGATGAATATCAAGTTCCCGGGCAATGATGGCAGCCGGTACCAGGCCGCCCCGGGTCACGGCCACAATGCCCTTCCACTTACGGTCTCGGTCGTGAAGCCGCCAGGACAATGCCTTGGCATCCCTGTGCAACTGGTCCCAGGAAATGGGGTAACTGCGTTTATACCGATCCTCTTCTTCTGACATAAGCTTGCTGTGCTCCTATATGGGTTGTTTTTATCTGGTTGGACTTTTGGTCTGTATGTCTTACTATATTTAGATAATATATATTATATCTTTAATTATATGAAAAGAGGGTAACGTAAAACCATGAAAGAAATGAACGGACACTGCCTCTCCTGCGGGGGCAAACTTTTTATCAAACGAACATGAACTAAGGTATTTCTGTGCTGCAGGTCCTGCAGCAGCCGCTACCCTGAAGAGAAGTACAAAGACCTCATGGATGAGTATCTTGAAGAACAGTTGGCCAATGTTCCGGTGAACCGGCTGTAGTTTTTTTACACTGTCTTTGCCTGTCATTTTTCAGGATGAAAAATAAATTTACACCCAAAATTCCGCACAAAGCGATCACTCATATTTAAAAGGGTTTTCAGACTTTTTACAGGCCTGATAAGCCCTTTACAAATTCCGGATCCGCCAACATCTTTCTCCCATCAAACTTACACAGGTGTAAAATATTTGACAAGCCCAGGTTTACATGAGACTATACCCGGGTTTTAGAAACTTATTTTCGATCTAAACTCAGGGAACCTGTAATTATGCCGGAAGCCATATCAAAATTTTTGTTTGACCTGAACAATGCGGATTTTTTATCTGTATTTGATGAATTCAGCGACGGAGTCATTGTATCCGATCCCAGCGGAGTCATTGTGTACTACAACGATGCCATGGCCCGCATTGATGAACTGAGCCGGGAGAATGTCATCCTGAGAAGCGTTACCGATGTATACGACCTTAAAGAAAATGAGAGCATCATCCTCCAATGCCTTACAAAGCGCCGCCCCATCATTGACTCGCCTAATTTTTACCGGACCCATATGGGCAAATTTGCCAATACCGTGCACTCGGTGTTTCCCGTATTCAACAAACAAAAAATTGTCGGGGCGATCTGCTTTGTCCGGGATTATAATATGCTGGTCAACACCATTGCGGCCATGCCGGTTCCTGATCAGAATGCAAGATTGAATGACGCCACCCTGACCTTTGATTCCATTATCGGAGAAGATCCGGTGTTCAAAGATGCCATCCGATCTGCCCGCATGGCTTCCCAGACCCCTTCTCCGGTCATGCTTTTCGGAGAAACCGGTACAGGCAAGGAGCTCTTTTCAAGGGCCATCCACAACCACAGTGCCCGGAACAACCAGAAGTTCACTCCGGTCAACTGCGCTGCCATCCCGGAAAACCTGCTTGAAGGTATTTTATTCGGCACCTCAAAGGGCGCCTTTACAGGATCGGTTAACAAGGCAGGGCTTTTCGAACGGACCTCAAAGGGCACCATTTTCTTAGATGAGGTCAACTCCATGCCCGTGGGCCTCCAGGCCAAAATCCTGAGAATTGTCCAGGAAAGCAAGGTCCGCAGGGTGGGCGCCCTCAAAGAGACCGAGATTGACCTTAAGATCATCAGCTCCATCAATAAAGATCCCCGGATCACCATTGCCGAAGGTACCCTCAGATCAGATCTCTTTTACCGCCTGGGTGTGGTCTTTATCCATATTGTACCCCTGCGGGAACGCCTGGGTGACCTGGATATCCTGGTGGAACATTTTATCCACAAGCACAATATCCTGCTCAAAAAACAGGTCAAATCCATTTCAGACAATGTCATGGAGTTGTTCCGAATCTACAATTGGCCGGGTAATGTCAGGGAACTTGAGCATGTAATTGAAGGGGCCATGAACATTGTGGGCGACGCCATGACCATCCGCATGAACCACCTGCAATCCCATTTTTCAAACTGGTCCATCAGAAGCCGCGCCAACACACAGGGTCCGGGATTTATAAATACCTCTACCCAGCAGTTTGCGCCGACGCCCATGCCATCCCCCCAACCATCCAGACTGAACCAGTCCGACCTGAAAAAACAGGCAGCGGAAAATGAAAAAGAGATCCTGTCCCAGGTATTGTCCAGACATGGGGGAAACATCTCCCAATCCGCCAAGGCCCTGGGGATTTCACGACAGCTGCTCTACTATAAGATTAAGAAGTTCAAAATAGACCGCAGCCAGTTTGGTTAACATTCGGTCCATAACAGATCATCCTATCGATTGATCTGTTATGGTCTATTTTTTACACTTCTGTATCTGTCCATAGTCATTTCTCCCTGATAGGTTGAAAAAGAATCGTATTTTTATTCAGAGACTGACCGGAAACCCGTGCTTGGATGAAAACTTGCCCATATGCAAGGCGCAAGAAAGGCTGAAACCGGAGTGTACTATTGTACATGAGGATTTCAGACTTTTGCAGCAACGTGGCAGATGGGTGAGTTTTCGTTCAAGCCCTATTTAAAGGGAGGATATTATGGACTTTAAACATCTATTAGCAGACCGCACAGAACTCATGCAGGCCAATGCCATCAGGGAAATACTGAAGGTGGTCTCAAATCCAGACATCATCTCCCTTGCCGGCGGTATTCCCTCTCCGGACAGTTTTCCCATGGAAATCTTCCGGGAACTGACTGACCGGGTATTAACCGCATACAAATCCCAGGCATTTCAATACGATCTCACCGAAGGCTTTATGCCCCTGCGGGAACAGGTAGCAGTTCTCTTAGGAAACCGCGGGATAAAAACAAGTCCAGATGCCGTCAACATCACCTCAGGCTCCCAGGGGGTACTGGATGCAGCTGCCAAGCTCATGATATCCAAAGGTGACAAAATAGCCCTGGAAGCTCCCACTTACCTGGGTGCCCTGTCTGCCTTCAACCCCTATGAACCCCAATACGTTCCCATGGAAATGGATGAACAGGGCCTGATTCCCGATTCCCTGGAAGAGACCCTGAAAACCCATGAGATAAAATTCATCTACCTCGTCCCCACCTTCCAGAATCCCACAGGTCGCAGCCTGACCATGGAACGGCGGGTTAAAATCGCCGAGATCATCCAGAAGTACAACGCCCTGCTCATTGAAGATGATCCCTATTCCGCCCTGAGATACACGGGAGACACCCTTGCCCCCATCAAAACCATGGCCCCGGATAATGTGATCTATATCTCAACCCTGTCCAAGGTCTTTGCCCCCGGACTTCGCATCGGCTTTTATGCCGCCCCGAAATTCATCAGGGAATGGTTAGTACTGGTCAAACAGGGCGTGGATCTTCACACCTCCACCTTTAACCAGGCCCTGGCAGCCGAATACCTGTCCGGCAATTACCTGGATAAACAACTGCCCAAAATCAGAGCATTATATGCCCCAAGACAGAAGGCCATGATGGATGCCCTTGGCCGCCATTTGCCCGATGATTTCAAGGTATCACCATCGGATGGCGGCATGTTTCTCTGGGTCACGGGCCCCAAAGGTATGAAGGGACTGGATCTTTACAGAAAGGCCATTGAGAATGGGGTGGCGTTTGTACCGGGGCAGTTTTTCTATACAAACCCCGAGGATGGCCTTGAAACCATGCGGTTGAATTATACGATGGCGGATGAGGGGACTTTGGAGGTGGCGGTGAAAAAACTTGGACAGGCGGTGAGGGAGTTGTAGGCTACGTGGCCGCAGCCTATGGCACAGCGAGAGAAGCGAGAACAGCTCGATCAGCGAGAAAAGTAAGAACAGTGGGTGGTGAACCTGCGGGTGCCAATTATGTTCCGGAGCGGTTTCAGCCTCATAAGACTGTCAGGCAAAATCATGATACCCGGAGACAGGCTGCTATTAAAAGTTTTTGAAATTGAGGATAACTATGGATTTTTCCGTTAAAAACCATTCTGCATATCCATAAACATACCCATATTTATCCAAAAAACTCTCTTGAGCTTACTTACCATATTAAAGAAAATGAGCCTCGGCGACATGGAGGCGTTTACACTGAGGGAACTCGACCTGGCAGGTCTATTACAGAAGGCATACCCTCCCTGATCATAAGAATAACTTCAACTCGTTTTACGATCATGCTATACTCGCATAGAAACTTAGGTATCGATAGCGATTTAAAACCCGGTGTTATACTTCCTATAAAACCGATAACACAGGAGATTAAGCAACAATGAAGGATGAAGATATGCGAAAAGCCCTTGGCAATAAGCTTAAGGCGTTACGCAAACAAAAACGGCTTACCCAGAAGGAACTGGCGGCTACGCTCAATATCGGCATTTCTCAACTTATCGGGATAGGACTCCCCATCACTGAGGAGCCCTCCCACACCACCTGGCATACCGATCGGTACCTCGGCGGTTCGGCTGATCAGGCAGGTTAATTTCCGGGTAAGTATAAACCAAGATCAAGGAAATATTTATTCGGCAAAGCTACAATCACCCATTTAACCCTGCTCATACGCCAATGTTTCTTGCGGGCGCACCCGCAGGACACGGCATGTTTGTGAGATATCCCACGCTTGTGCAGGTTACGGATTTTAGTTCTGGGATTCTTCCATTGTTTCCAGAGAACACAGCGTAATCGTCTAATTATCCAACCATTCAAGGATTTAAAGATGTGTCGGGTTTCCGAAAGGCTGTAATAGTTCCACCAACCTTTCAGGTACAGATTCAGCTTATGAATAATCTGTGCCATACTTTTACCACCGTTGCGGTCTGTCAATTCCCGGATTCTTGCTTTGAAGCGCTTAATTGTCTTCTTGTGAATCCGAATCTTTGTCTGACCACACATACAGATAAAGGTAAACCCAAGAAATTTGCGCAGCCATGGACGGCTGACAGCACTTTTCTCTTCATTAACCCTAAGTTTAAGCTTATTTGTTATGAAATTGGTAATGCTGTTCATAACACGCTCGGCAGCTTTTCTGCTTTTAAGATAAATCACAAAGTCATCAGCGTACCTGACAAAATGAAGCTCTCTCTTCTCCAGTTCCTTATCCAATTCATCAAGGACTATATTAGAAAGTAATGGAGAAAGTGGACCACCCTGAGGGGTTCCCTCGAGAGATGGGGAAACCAGGCCATCAATCATTATTCCGGCTGTCAGGTATCTTCGGATTAACTTTAGAACTCGTTTATCCTCTATCTTTGAAGCCAGTCTGCTTAACAGACGGTCGTGGTTCACCCGGTCGAAAAATTTTGACAGATCCATATCAACAATGTGCTTGTACCCTGAAAGCAGATAGCTCTTAGCCCTGCGGATAGCCTGACGTTGAGACCTTCCCGGCCTGAATCCAAAGCTGGAATTAGAAAAGGTAGGATCCCATATCTGTTGCAGAACTTGAGCTATTGCCTGCTGAATCAAACGATCCAGAACTGTGGGAATTCCAAGTAACCTTATACCACCATCCGGTTTTGGGATTTCTTTCCTTTTCACCGGAAGTGGTTTGTAATTACCGTTTAACAGGTCTTCCCTGATTTTAAGCCAGTGACGTCTGAGATACCCTGGCAACTGATCAACAGTCATGTTGTCAATACCGGGAGCCCCTTTATTACCACGGACTCGTTTTAGTGCCGTAAACATATTTTCCCGTTCGAGGATCATTTCCATGAGCCGGGGACCTCCTGCCAGATGTTCGGTAAACAGATACGCTACAGTTATTTCAGGCGGCTGCTGCAATATAACCATAAGTGATATGCTCCTAATAATCGTTTTCATTTACCCGTACTATTCAGTCCGGGCACCGTTCGGGCCTTCACCGGGGTGAGTCCTCCGTGGGGTTCACGGCTCGCGTCTCCTGCGGCTACTATGCCCTCTGCTGACTTCTCCCATGCGGTCAGAGCAGGTTGCCCTGCCCTCAGCCATTTTCTGCCGCACGCGGCATTCCATGGCACATGGAAGACCTCCCGGGGTAAACACACGTCTTTCAGCACGTAAGCGCCGAGTATACGGACACTGCCTATAATGGATAGAGGACTTAACCTTGTGTTGCAGGCTGGTCCCGCAAATGCACGCCTAACTCGATTTCTGTTCGTCACCCCGTGCTTTTGTGTTACTCCGCCATAGCAAAGCCACTGTCTTCCGAAGCACCGTCACCGGATACCCCGTTGTGATAACACTATGCCCTTCGCCTCCATCTGGCTGGGCTTGGGACTTGCCTTGACTTCCATATACGGAAATCATAGGCTCACCCTTAAGAACGTGTGCCGTACCCGGCACACAACAA
>PIVQ01000243.1 GCA_003354055.1 Desulfobacteraceae bacterium
TTGGCCGGTGCCATGGCGCATCCTTAAAATTTTGTGATTACTCAATTGAGTTTTCTTCAATATATAGAGTTCAGCTTTTATTTTGTCAAATAAAAAAATGTTCAGCTCTTTATTTTTGACATATTCCAATCGGGACCTTAAAAAATACGGAGGAATGGTGGCGCTTTACAAAATATAAGAGGCGGTCATAGATCTAACGCAGGGCAGCACAGGGCAGGGCCTGAATATCCATGATTTTATTTATACCAAAACATATATATCTGTAAGTATATTTTGCCTTGGTGGTATTTTTGTTGTAGTCTGAACATATCTCTTTTCTTATCGGGATTAAAACTCATAACACCCCACAGCAGGTATCAATGGTCAATGCTAAGAATATATATGAAAAGTTCAGTATAGGGGCATTCATGCGCATTTGTCTCATGGTCTTTTTATTGCTCTTTCTGACCACCGGATATGCCTTTGCCGGTGTTAAATCCAGAGTATTGTATATCAGTTCTTATCATCCGGGTTTTCCTACTTTTTTCCAGCAGGTTGAAGGGATAAAATCAGTTTTTGCCCCCCATGATATCCTTCTTGATATTGAATTTATGGACACAAAACGGTTTCCGGAAAAAGAAAACCGGGACTTGTTTACCCAAACCCTGGCCTACAAGCTTGGCCATTTCGCCGGGTATGATGCGGTCATCATTGCAGATGACAATGCATTGGTGTTTACCCTTGAACATCAGGATTATTTTTTTAGGGGAACTCCTATTGTTTTTCTGGGGGTGAATAATATTGACCGGGCTCTCGCCCAGAATGATAATCCTCACATCACCGGTGTGGTTGAGGCCGTTTCCATGGCAGACACCATTGCGCTCATGGTAAAGCTTGCACCGGAGACAAAAAGTATCGTGGCCTTGGTGGATAACACTCCCAGCGGCCAGGGGGATTTAAAGCTGTTTTATAAGATGGCGAAACTGTTCAGCGGTTATTCTTTCGCAGATATTTCCCTTGCAAAGATGAGCTGGCCAGAGTTTTTAGGTGAATTGAGAGATGTGGATACTTCGACCTCTGTACTGCTGCTTTCCGCCTATCGGGACAAAACCGATACAAGTCTTCTCTTTGACCAGGGCCTCGGGTTGATTCGTGAGAATCTATCCCAGCCTATTTTTCATCTCTGGGCCCATGGGTTGGGCCAGGGTATCCTCGGTGGAAAAATTATCAGCCATTCCGAACAGGGAAAAGTAGCGGCAAATATTGTTCTGGACATTTTAAAGGGGAAATCCGTGGACCGGATCAAGGTGGTCAATACGAGCCCCAACCAATATGTGTTTGATTCTAATGAACTTGCACGGAACCATATTGATAAGGATTTGCTGCCCGTCAACAGCATCATCCTGAATCAACCCTACTCCTTTTACCGGGAAAACAAGCTCCTTATTATAAGTGTTGTGTTTATTATCCTTTCCCTTTCTCTTTCTCTTTTTTGGGCAGTGGTTAATATTTACCGCCGCAGACAGATAGAGGCGACATTGAGACATCGGGAAATCCATCTGCGCACGGTAATTGAGACCATACCCGATCTAATCTGGCTAAAAGATTCTGACGGGGTTTATCTGTCCTGCAATCTGAAATTTGAACGGCTTTTCGGTGCAAAGGAATCCGATATCAAGGGTAAAACAGATTATGATTTTGTGGATAAGGAACTGGCAGATTTTTTCAGGGAAAATGACAAGGCTGCCATGGTCGCTGACCAGCCTATCATGAATGAAGAGGAAGTGATCTATGCCGATGACGGGCATTGTGAAATTCTGGAAACGGTTAAAACGCCCATGTACGGGGCTGACGGCCAGTTGATCGGGGTACTGGGTATTGCCCGGGATATTACGGAACGCAAACAATTTGAAAAAGAGCGAAAAAAATTGGAAGACGAGTTGCGTCAATCCCATAAGATGGAAGCCATCGGGACCATGTCCGGGGGGATTGCCCATGATTTCAACAACATCTTAGGGATTATCATCGGCAATACTGAATTGGCAATGGACCACATGGCCGATACAGATCCGGTTTTTGAAAATTTAAGCGGGATAAAAAAGGCCGGACTGAGGGCAAGCGATATTGTCAGGCAATTACTCAACTACAGCCGTAAAACAGAGCAGGAGAAACAGAATATTGATGTCCGATCCCTGGTCAGGCATTCATTCAAGCTGCTGCGGTCATCCATCCCCGCATCAATAGAGATCGCAATGAATCTTCCGGATCGTGTCGGGCCTGTGCTGGCTGATTCTACCCAGATGCACCAGGTGTTGATCAACCTGTGTGCAAATGCCGCCCATGCCATGGAGGAGGGCGGAGGCTCCCTTACCATAGACCTGTGTGAAATCGAATTGGATCATGTTACCGTTACCCAGTTTCAGAAAATCGATGCCGGCCGTTATGTTCAACTGGCTGTCAGTGACACCGGGCACGGGATTCCCCCGTCAACCAAGGCAAAGATATTCGATCCCTATTTTACCACCAAGGCCGCGGGCAAAGGAACGGGAATGGGGCTTGCCGTGGTCATGGGGATTGTGAAAAATCATAACGGGGCAATATCTGTTTATTCTGAAGAGGGCAGGGGCTCCACCTTTAAGGTATTGTTTCCCGTGGCCCATGGGAAAGAATATAGGATCCCGGATGTCCCGGAAATTCTGCCCACCGGAAACGAACGCATCTTATTTATTGATGATGAGAAAGCTCTGGTTAATATTGGTAAACATCTGCTTGAATCTTTGGGCTATGATGTCGAGGTCATGGTTGATTCATCCAAGGCCCTGGCCCTGTTTAAATCTGATCCGTCACGATTTGACCTTATTATTACAGATATGACCATGCCCGGGATTACAGGAGAACACCTGACAAAAGCTGTACTGGAGATTGATCCCGGGGCAAGGCTGATTCTCTGCACCGGATTCAGCAATCAGATTGACAGGGGAAAGGCTATGGCCATCGGTGCCCATTGCTATATGGAGAAACCCATTGTCAAAGCCCGGCTGGCCCATGCGGTCCGCAATACCCTGGATCAGGATTCCGGTTCAATCTGATCCAGGATACCTGCAGGGACCAGGCCCTAATCCGTTGCCCTTGCCTCCTTCAGTTCTTTCCAGAAGGTTTTATGAAGAAAACTATTGTCATCCAGACTGCAAAGCTGCTCAAACATGGGTTTTGTCACGGTGAAGGCCAGGATATCAGGGGGCAGGTATTTGCGCATGGCAATGTCTGTGGCGCCGATCATGGCCTGTGGCGTGTTAAAGTCATTAAATAATGTGAGCAATAGCCCGCACCCTGATCCATAGGGAGCGGAGACCTTTCTTTGCTCTGATGAGGCATTTTCATACTCTGCCCCGGTCAGCAGCAGTCCCAACTGATCAGGGGATACAAAAAATGTCACGGTTTTCAAAAACTCATAATGAGCCTCACGAAGCTGCGAGATGACGATGGCCTGGTTTGCCACGGGGTGTGGCGGGTGGGCTTCAAGCCACTGGCACATGGTTCCGGGGGATGCCTTCAGCCCTTCCTGACCGGCCAGATAGCCTGCCACAGCTTCCCTGGGCATGGCCTCAATGCCGCAAAGCCAGTATCCGGCTCCGGGGCATCCGTAGACGCCTGCATTCTCTTTATTGATCATGGTGCTTTTGCTGCCGTCCATCCATGCCGTAAAATCACTGAAAATACAGTGATCAGGCTCTGAAAAAGGGGCAAAAGAGCTTGGGTCCGGTAGATCATACACGCCAACGGGGGGATAAGAGATGCCGGTGTTTGCAAGTAATGCTTTTATCTTTTCTTTCATGGTACGCTCCTTGAGTAAATGTTACGATTAAGGTTTCGGTAACGGGCTGTATTGCCCATTGGGTAAGAGCGTACCAAATGGCAGGTAAGGAGAATTGTAAAAAAGCGACAATTTATGTCAAATTCGTAATTTGCATGACGGTGTTTTTTTCTTTTAGAAACCGGGATGGGGATGATCCGGTAAAGGACTTGAAATCTTTAATAAAATGGGCCTGGTCATAAAAGTTGAACTCATGGGCAAGTGGGGTGAGGGCGCCTACCCTTGGATTCAGCATCCTGTTCAACGCCGTCTGAAATCGGTTTAGACGCAGGAATCCCTTGGGGGTTGTGCCTACGTATTTATTAAACATCCGTTCCAGGGTCCGTGGGTGCACGCCGTGATTACTGCAGAATTTCCTGACACCGACACTCTCTGAATTAAAATGATTCAACAGCAGGCGGGTGTCCCGGGGTAAGGTCGCAGCCTGGTCCAGAAGCCCTATGAAAAAATGCTCCAGCAGCCTGATTTTATCGTCGATCTTCTCTGTTTCTTGGAGCTGTTGCTCTATTTCTTCGGTCGGTCTTTTCAAAACCAGATCAAGACCGGTGGTATGATTTTTAAACTCTGAGACCGGGATTTTAAAAAAGGGATAAAAGCCTGTTGGGAAAAAGGATACCCCGATGGTCAGTATCGGGCCCTGCTGTTTCATGAGAATATGATCTGAGAGTAATCCCGAGAAAAAACTATTTCCCGGGGTGTCATGGATTACGCCTTCTTTTTCATAAGAGATCGGAGATAAAAAATTGAAAATCAGATCAATGCTGCAGACCGGAAGAATTTTGTGATTCAGGGTTAAATTCTTCGAGCTTTGAGATACCCAGAAATATTTGATCAGTTTTTTTAAAGGTGCAGATTCTGGGTAATATCGTTTTGTATCCATAAAAGTCATGGGATCAGGTGATTCACCGCATTGGGTTATTGGCTGTTTAGGATCGGCTCCAAAATTACTTGATCTTTTGTTTTCAAAATACCCAGTTGGGGTCTTTTGTAAAAATACCCATTTAAGGGGTTTTGGAAATAAGTTTCTGCCCTTCAGGGTATTTAGATCAAGTTATTTTGTAACGATTCCTTACGCCATTTTTTTATGCCTATCACGATTTAAAGCCGGATGTATAGTGATAATATTTTATAGGTCACCTTTTATTTGCTCTGTCGAACAATAGTTACTATAGTGGAGCTTAAAAAATATCTTATCGGAGTAAAATAACGAAAAATGGTAGTTTTTGACATCCCCGGGTCCGGGGAACTAAAGATAAAAAATATATTGCTGGATTACAACGGTACTTTGGCTGTGGATGGTCAGCCCGTTCCCGGCATCCGGGAGAAAATCAATGAACATGCCAAGGTGTTCCAATTCCATGTGATCACCGCAGATACTTTCGGGTCTGTGGAAAAGGCCTTGGATGGGGTGAACTGTTCCCTTGTGACTATACCTGTAAAGGACCAGGATAAGGCCAAAGCAGAGTACTTAGAGACCCTTGGTCCGGGTACGACCATTGCCTGCGGCAACGGGGCAAATGATCAGCTCATGCTTGAAAAAGCCGCACTCGGGGTTGCCGTTCTCCTGGAAGAGGGCCTGGCTACCCGTACCCTTCTGGCATCGGATATTCTTATCCGGAACATAGTGGATCTGTTCGGTTATCTGGAAAATCCGGGCCGTTTGACCGCCTGTTTACGCAAATAGGGTTTAATACAAGAATAAGGACAATAACAGAGGAGATAAAACATGAAGACACATAAGCTGTTTATGCTTACCCCCTGGACTGAGGACGGGCAGGGACCTTATTATTGCCCTGATTGCGGGGTGGTGGAAGGCTTCTTTGCCTACTCTCCGGGGGCCAAAGTGGATATTGACATTATCCATGCGGATTATCAGCGGCCGAGATCAGAGGTCATCAAGGCTCTGGGGGAAGAAAATCAGGGATGCCCTGTACTGGTTCTGGCGAAAGATACGCAGGCCCCTGAAATCGCTAAAAAAAGTCTGTCCACAGGGGCAGTCTTCATTGATGATCCCATTGCCATTTGTAATTTTCTGGGACAAACCTATGGCGGTATTTTGCCACATCCTTAAAGCAGACTTGCAATAAAAGTACCTTTAATTTGATTCCGGGGGCAGGGTCTTCCTGCGCTCGGATTCCGTCCAGTCGATCCTTGACATCAGTCCCCGAATAATTTGTATATCCCTTTTCGACAGCCCTGCAATGCCGAAGATCCTTCGGAAGGTCCTGAGTATATGGTTCGGATTCTTGGGGTCCAGATAGTCAATGTCCATAAGGGATTGGCGCATATGGTCGAACATGGATTCCATTTCCTGGCCCGTTGCCGGATTCTTTACCTTTGGATCGTAGAATTTTGTTCCCGTATCCGAGTTGATTGATATCTCATAGAGCAATATTGCCAGGGAGTGGCTCAGGTTCATGGAGGGATACCCTTCATGGGTGGGGATGGTAATAAAATGCTGGCAAAGTTCCAGGTCGGAGGTTTCAAGGCCGGTATCTTCAGGCCCCATGACGAGGGCCGACTTAATATCAGATTCTGCAGAGGCAATCTGCTGACCTGCCGTTCCGGGTGTGAAAAAGTTTTTTCTGTATTTCCCGAACCGTCTGGTGGTGCCGTAGGCCGTGTGAATATCGTGGAGGGCATCTGCCAGGGTTTCAAAAATATCGGCATTCTCCAGGACATGAAAAGAGGTCATGGCCATCTTTTTCGCGTCCAGAGATTTATATTCACTGCAGGGGCTGACCAGGCGGAGTCGGGTAAAGCCGAAGTTCTTCATGGCCCGGCAGACGGAGCCGATATTAAGGGGACCCTGGGGCCGGACCAGGACGACATAAAGATTTTCAGTGTTCATTTTTTTCCAATACATCAGGCGTTAAAAGGTTGTGGTAGATTATATGAATGATCAGGGCACATTCAAGTCCGAACGGCAAATAGCCGGCATAGCCAAGAATCGGCATTTCAAATATATGGCCGACCTGGACATAGGGAATGCTGTATTCCCACCGGGCCAGACTGTACATGTTGAACAATTCCCAGAAAAATCCGCAGCACAGAGCTGCGAGGGAATATGCCACCACAGGGGTATAATCTCCGGACGTCAGAGGACCAAAGGGATGGGGCAGTCCCCGTACAACGGCATGGCCCAGAATTATAAAAAACGGGGCAAGCCATACCGTGAAAAACAGGGGATCCGGAAAGATACCGATAAGGCCTAAACTGATACAGCCTGTGGCCATCATCAAGCGGCCAGGCGTTTTGGTGAACATTTTCGGAAGGGCAGGCATTGTTTTAAATCCCCGGCTGATCCGGTCAAAGGTCATGAGTAAGGCCTTCATGCTTTCCACAGCAGGTAGTACCGTGGAAAAGCTTAAGGTGGCGAGAAGAAAATAGGTCAGGGCCGGGTATTGGCTTCCCGTATAATACCAGTTTCCCACAAATCGGTTCAGATACTCAAAGGTCCACCAGAATATGGCTGAGGCCGGGAAGAGTATCAGAAATTTTGCGGGCGAGGCCGTCAGAGGGCAGGTGTTTGCCCGACGCATGGTCAGGGCGTTGATGGTGAGGATCAGGCACAGCCACAGGGGAAAAAAAGTATGGGCCTGGTAGGGAGCAAACCAGTCCGTTCGGGTCCAGGCCAGAATCCAGAAACCCAGCAGCCCTGTTAATGAGAGATACCCCCACCAGGGCATGGGATAGGATAAGTTTTCTTTGGGACTTGGCTTATATGTCATACAGGTTTTAACCAGTGGCAAGGTGGTGATTAGGATAAAGCCTATGATCGCCACAAATACAGCCCATGAAAAAGGGGCATGGGCAACAGGGACAGGTTTCGGTGGAAAGGCCAGGTAGGGCATCATCTTTGTCCCTGTCAGGACAAGGCCTGCCAGGGGCAACAAGATGATCAATACCAGAGGTAGTCCTCTGGTTCTGATAAGGGTGGATATCCTTTGCCAGGGCATATCCGGATCAGCTATGTTTGGATTCAAGCATTAACGTGACCGGTCCCTGGTTGATAAGGGATACATCCATATTGGCCTGGAACTTTCCGGTTTTCACCTCTACCCCTGCGTTAGCTGCCCTGCAGGCAAAATAGGTATAGAGGCGTTCCGCCTCTTCAGGCGGGGCTGCCTTCGTAAACGAGGGGCGCCTGCCCTTGCGGCAATCCCCCAGCAGGGTGAATTGGGATACCACCAGCAACTGCCCCTGTATATCTTTGAGGGAACGGTTCATCTTGCCCTGGTCATCCTCAAAGATCCTTAAATTAATGATCTTCTCAGCAAGGTAATCCGCCTCTTTTTCAGTATCTTCCCGGGCCACGCCTAAAAGCACCATAATACCTTTGTCGATGCTGGAAATAATATTCTCATCCACGGTCACACTGGCATTTTTTACCCGTTGTACAATTGCTTTCATTGGTTGGTCCTCATTACTAAATAACCGGCAGGCATCGGGGAACGGGCCAGTCAGTGGAGAATCCCATTTCCTCCAGAGTCTGAACCGCTCTGCTCACAAATTTTCCTGCCTGTGCCGCACTGTGGGCATCATCCCCGGGGATCACGGCAATTGCAAGTGCCTTTGCCTGATTCAGGATAACCGGGGCAAGGTATGGGGCTTTCTCCCCTCTGGACAGGGGCCGTAAATTGTAATCCAGGGCAAGGCCCAGGTCCTTTATCAGGGTAAGGTTACGCTTTACTTTTTTCAGGATATTGGGTTTTTCAAGCCGGGTTTCAAATTTCGGATCAAAGATGCGGATCAGATCAAAATGCCCCACCACAAAGGGGCGAAGCCTTTGTATCATCTCAAACTGGGCATCGAAATAGGCCAGGTACATGGCATCCACCGATCCTAAGTCTTCGGCAATCTGGTTGTATACATCCTGCGAATAATCAAAGCAGCCATCATTGACATGGTGGACCGATCCCACAATATAATCGGGCTTATATTTCTCGATCAAAGTTTTGACCTGATCCTGGTAGCCGGTCCGGGTTTCGGTTTCAAACCCTTTATAAATCAGAATTTTGTCCCGGTACTTGGTCTTCAGCCGTTCAAGCTCTTCAAAATAATTGGCAAAACTATTTTGCAGATCTTCGGCGGTCAGCCCCTCTTCGATCTCATCAGGATAGAGAAATGCATCGCTAAAAGGAGGCATGTGCTCGCTGATGCCCACGGTTTTGAATCCCCTGTCAATATAGGCCTGGATCATCTCTTCCAGGGTATCTTTGGCATGGTTGCAGAACTGGCCTGAATGCCCGCCGTGGAGAGATATAAGTGATGGTGTTTTCATTGCCAGAATCTACCATTAAGCCGGGTTAAAAATCAAGACACTGCGGATCACAGCCAGGGCCAAAACCATTTTTCATACGATGTGCTGGTATCCTGTATATTTGATGTGTCGGCACATACCCGGCAGTTTAAGGCTGAATCGGGATAGAGAAGATTATGTTATTTTTCAAAGGCCTTTGGATTCAGACAAGGGTGATTGAGGATAGCTGCCACCGGGCCGGCCAGACCGGAGGCGTCTATCACTGTTTTTAAAATGCTCTAAGCCTTGCTGCACAAAAAGCCGTGAATAAAAGCCGCACGACTTTTTTATGTTCCGCTTCGCCAAGACCATTTAAAAAACAGCAATTTTATGCCGCCTTCCGGCCTGCCCGACCCTCAGTGCCGAATTCAAACTTTGATGCAACACGGCACACAA
>PIVQ01000987.1 GCA_003354055.1 Desulfobacteraceae bacterium
CCAGAGGCATTGATATTCCCAATGTGGATTATGTGGTAAATTATGATCTGCCGGACCAGAAAGAGGTCTATGTTCATCGAGTGGGAAGAACCGGGCGCGGACGCTCAAAGGGTTCGGCTATCTCATTTTGCAGCGAAGGAGAAAAATCGCTGCTGGAAGAGATTGAAGGTTTTCTTACCAAAGAGATTGAGAGAATTAAATTGGGTAAGGAAGAGTATACGCTTACGGTTGATGTGCTTGACGGTCCGGAAAATATCCAGGAGATGATCCAGGCCAATGAAGACTGGGAAAAAAAGCGCAAAAAGAAAGCCAGAAGGAAAAGACGTTGATCTCCACTCTGGCTTCCTGAAATTTGTTTTACCGACGCTACGCTGCTTCGCTGCTACACCCAGAGATACAAAAAGCAGCTGATGTACATGATGGTCACTGAGGTGGCCAGCGTCATGCGGATGGCGGACAGCCTGTAGGCTGATTTGATAACCCGTACATTGACGGCAAAGGCATAGAGGCTGAGTAGTCCGGTCAGCAGGATCAGCAATGGTGATGAGGCGCCAACCTGGAGCACAGCAACAAAAGGGGCAACTGGCCAGAGCGATATGGCTGCAGCACCGATGTGGAAGTAGGAGACCATGAAATTGGCCTTGCCGCCCATGGCTCTTAAGAAGACCCAGATAAACAGGGCTGCGCCTGCATGCATGAAAAAAGCAACGGGGATGCCGGCAATGATGATCTTGGCTGCATTGGCAGACGTGGCATTAAACCCGCTTTCTATGAGCACCATCTTGCTGAATAAGGCGGCAGAACACCCGTAAATCAATCCCAGAATCAAGACATTGACAATACAATAGATCTGAAGCTGTTTTATGCCCCGTTCGGTTACCGCGGGAAATGGGGTAAAGCTTAAAAGATTTCCCATGGATGTCAGGTAGTTCATTCTTGCTCCTTTTTCGATGCCATTCAGGCTGATTCGTAAAAAAAATAGGTGCAGTGCCCGGGCCTATCCCGGACACTGCATGGGGGTCAGGTCATACCCCAGGAGAAAAGTTAAACTTTTTTTTAATCATTCTTATGTCCATGGAACCAGTCCCCAGCAAAAAATAGCCAGGCAGACGATGGAAATAATAACCGGTACGGTAACGCCGTTGTAACGGGTTTCTTCGTAGTCTGTGCCCCAGCCGTGAATTCTGTCGATAACTTTTTTATCAACGAGCGTCGGTGCATATGCTTTGAACATCGACATCCGGTTAAAGGCTATGGATAGCAGGATAAACATGGCAAAACTCAAGGGGATAGTCACCATGCCGCCGGACATACCCAGTGCTGCCACAAGTCCATTACCCACAACAACTGAAGGGATAACATGCGGAGAAATCAGGATGTAGAGGAAACCGCAGAACAGGGAGGACACAATAAGGGCCAGCTTGTTGGCTTCTTTCCACCAAACTCCTAAGAGGATGGCAGGTGTTGCTGTTGTAGCCAGAAGACCAAATGCCCAGAGAATACTGGTAACCAGAAACTTCGGAGGCTGGAACGCCATGAGAATGGCAAGAAGACCGCCGAGCATCAGTGCTGCATAACCCCATTTCATCTTTTTGGCGGATTCCATTTGCGGAGCAATGATACCCAATAGGTCGGAACCCACTAACCCTGCAATGGCCATGAGGTTACCACCTATGGTGGAAAGACCGGCTGCTACGGCACCGCCCATAACAAAGGCGGCAACCAGGGTCGGGTTGTAGAATACATTCAGAATTAATAGTGTCTGATCCGCTTTTTCAATGATTCTTCCGGTGGTGGCAGTGAAAAAGTTACCGGTGAATCCTACGCAGTATGTACCGGAGAAAAGAAGGCCCAGAAACAGTGCAAACCAGACAACTGCCCAGCGGGCACTTTTTACGGAGGATGAGGTAAATACTTTCATGGCCAGATGGGGAAGCGCAATAGGTCCCAAAGTGAAGGCGGGAATCAGGGCAAAATACCATCTGAAATCATACTTCATGTCAAAGAAGCCCGGGATGGCCTTGACCATCTCAGGAACCATGTCACCGTATGCAAGGGGCGGAAACCACCATCCTGAAGAGCCCATGGCTTTCATGATGGCGCCCATGGGAACGATCATGGCAATTGTCATAACCACCATCTGGAATGCTGCGTTGTAAGAGGCTCCGTACATACCGCCAACGGTGATAAAACCGACAGTGGCAAGACCTGCAACGATAATGGCTGTGTTGTAAGGAACGCCGAAGAGCAACTCAAATGCACGGCCAAGACCGATCATCTGACCCAGAGCATACATGACCATGATCAGGATCATCCA
>PIVQ01001868.1 GCA_003354055.1 Desulfobacteraceae bacterium
AGTTCATCCTTCAAACGACTCTCTTCAAGTTCCTGGCTTCCTCTTTTGATAAATACCCGCTTGGGGACATTAATCTGCATTTCATCATCAACCAGGTCGTGGGCCAAAATAAGACTGTGAATTCTTTGTCCTTGGATTTGCTTCATGCGTCCCGGTTTCGGGGAGGGCCCGATTTCAAGGATAGCTAATCCGTCTTTTAAAAATTGGGGAGCATCTATATTGGCGATCTCTCCCAGCATAATTTTCGGGCCTTTGACCACAACGTTTTCCTTCACCCGGACATGAATCCCCGAGGTAACCCCCGTCTCATCCCGGGCCCATCCGGGGCTGTAAAGACAAAACAGGGTTATAACAACCACCCAAATGCCAATAAAAGGTTTTATATTAAATCTGATGCCCATTATTCCGGATCCTATTTCATAAATTAGCTTTTCAAATTCACCGCTGTGGACAGCATATCGTCTGAAGTCGTAATTGATTTGGAATTTGCCTCATAGGTCCGCTGCCCTGCAATAAGGCTAACCATCTCTTCAACAACATCCACATTGGAACTTTCAATGTA
>PIVQ01000244.1 GCA_003354055.1 Desulfobacteraceae bacterium
ATTGGCAAGATTCAGGGATCGGGTACCCTCTAACATGGGCACCCTTACACTGGACTCCCTGTTGTTCACAAGCATCTCTTCGGGAAGCCCCATGGATTCCTTTCCAAACACCAGGTATACCTCTGGTTCATAGGAAAATTGATCACATCTGTGTTTTGCCTTTTGGGATAAAAATACTTTCTGACCATTGGGATTTTTTAACATAAAATCATCATAATCACTGTAATAGCTGACATTCAATTCCTTCCAATAATCCATACCTGCCCTTTTAAGGTATTTATCCTCAATGGAAAATCCCAAAGGCTCTATCAGATGCAGGGCAGCGCCCATGGCCTTACATATCCTGCCAATATTTCCGGTATTTTGAGGAATTTCCGGTTCCAATAGTACTATATTCAGGTTTATCATTTAAGGTATCCTTCATCTTATAAACGTGTAAATCCTGTTTCTTTTATCGTTTTAAATTTACCAGATAGCTGTTTTGGGGAGGGATATCAGAATTTGATTTGGAAAGAAAGGATTATGCTTTAGCAAGACGTCTTAGACATTGATATTACTGTTCATTTTGGTTCATCTATGCTATTGTGTTTTGTTTTTTAATCAGTATCTATCTTTAATAAAAATAACAGGTTATAAAACCTTTTCAGAAAGGAGTTGATATGGGATTGATCTCATCCAGCCATTCCATGAGCCGGTATCATGTTGAAGGCTCATTTGACGGCAGTACTATGGAGGAAGTCCGGGACGGACTGATCCAGAATGCCATGCCTAAAATAGAAAGTGAGTATGATGAAATTTCAGCCGGCTGGACACCATTTGAAAGTCCGTATAATCCGGATTTCGAAAAATTTTCTTTTATTTTCGGTACTTATTTTCTTTTTTCCCTGCGTATTGATAAAAAATCCATCCCAGCCAAACTGGTCCAGAAACACATCGCCCTTGAAATAGAAAAGAAAAAAGAAGAGAGCGGCCGGGATTTTATTTCAAAGAATGAAAAATCAGAGATTAAGGAGATGGTGCTGGATATCCTCATGCACAAACTCCCTTCCATTCCAAGTCTTTATGATGTGCTCTGGAGTTATGAAGAGAAAAGCCTGATTATATTCTCCACCCAGAAGGCAGCCAATGAGCTGTTTGAAACCCTGTTCTTAAAATCTTTCAACCATAAACCCATCCGGATATTCCCCTACACCCTGGTTGAAAAACTGGGCAAATTTTCCGATGACAAAAAAGACCGTATTCTTAACCTAACCCCGCTTAAATATTAAAGGTGATCCATGCTTGATATTGCAACCGCGTACAATAAATATATGTTTTTAGGCAATGAGTTTCTGACCTGGATCTGGTATCTCGTTGAAACGGAACAGGATATCACCCAAATCATGGGCGCTCAGGAATCAGTTAGTTTTGAAATCGGCAATTCCCTTGTTCTGGAAAATAATCTGGGAGATAAATCCAAGGAAAAAATTACCATAAAAGGGGATCAGGCAGGATTGGAAGAAGGCACAACAGCCTTGAAAAAAGGGGCCTGCGTCACGGATATCAACCTGCTGTGTAAAATCGGAGAGGAAGAGTACAAGTTCACCATCAAAGGGGAAAGCTTTAATCTCACCGGTTTAAAAACCCCAACCATTGACACCTCTTCCTCTGAGGATGAAGTAGAAGGCATGGTCATTGAAAAAACCTATTTAATACTGAAGGTTACAGAAGTTATTAACACCCTGTTTTTAAAATATATTGAGAGAAGAATCTCTGAAGACTGGAAAACCACGGAATTTCAAGACATTAAGACCTGGATTCATTCGTGACAATAAAATGTTCAAAACTTGCGGGTTTTGAACACGGGAAATTATCCACACAAAACCCACAGGTTTTAGAATGAATTTAGACCGGTTTTTAAACTAAAAAATATTTGTAAAAGAGTTTTAATACAGTTACTTATAAAGTTATAAACATTTAAACAGTCCTTATTATTATTATTATCTTCTTTTAAAGAATTAAATAATAAAACAATACCTCTTTATTTAATTGGACCTATTTAATTGATAATTAATAAGTTTTGATATAGAATTTCAAGGATATGCAAACTGAAGGAAAAGGAATTTAAATGAAATTTTCGTTTAACAAAAAAGATATTCTGGAAATCTTATCAAAGATTCAGGGAATCACAGGAAGGAAAACCAATTTATCCATCACCTCTGATATATTGATCAAGGCCATGGGATCACAGATCACTATCACGGCCAATGACCTTGAAACGGTATTTACCGGTACCTATGAGGCTGAGGTTGAAACCGAAGGAATCCTGTCCATTAATTCCAAAAAATTTTTTGAGATAATCAGAGAATACCCTGAGAATGAAATTTTTGTTAATGAAGTGGAGAACCGGTGGGTTGAAATCGGTACAGGTGATAGTATCTATCATATTGTATCTTCTGATTATGACAATTTTCCCGAAACCCCTGTAATAGAAAATGTTAATTTCATAGAGGTGGCTGCCCAGGATCTTAAAAAGATGGTGGCGGTCTCATCGGTGGTCAACTTCGTCGGAGATGAAAAACGGATCTATGTTTTAGGCTCCCTGATTGAAAAAGTTACGGTCAACGGCCAGGAAAAACTAAGGGTAGTGTCTACAGATTCCAGACGGCTCCACTGCTTTGATGCTGAATTCCAGGGGGAACTTGACCTGGGTGAAGACAGTGTGATTATTCCCAAAAAGGGATTATCCGAACTGGGCAAGTTCATTGATTCCAATGCCGAAGTTATAAAGGTAGGTATAAAAGATAATCACTTTGTATTTCAGCGGGCCAATGAATCCATCATGGTTAAGCTTCTGGACGGAGATTATCCGGATTACAAGCCGATAATAAATTACGAGGGTATGACCCCCATTGAAGTGGATAAAACTCTTTTTACCACCCTTATGCGGCGGATATCCATCCTGACATCGGACGATTATAAAAGTGTGGTTTTAAATTTTGTTGAAAACGAACTTACCGTGACCATAACCAACCCGGAAATCGGGGAATCCAAGGAACGGCTCATGGTGGGATTTTCAGGAGAAGAGATAAAAAGTGCATTTAACCCCAGATATTTTATGGATGCATTGAATTTATTCGAAGACCCAATAGTGGCCCTGAATATGAAAGACAGTAAAAGCCCGTGCATCATCAAGAGTATTGATGATGACAAACTTATCTGCGTAATAATGGCAATGCATATATCATGAAAAATAATGAAGTAACAAAAGAGTATAGTGCGGACAGTATAAAAGTTTTAGAAGGGCTTGAAGCGGTTCGTAAACGGCCTTCCATGTACATCGGTAATGTGGACTTGGAAGGGCTCCATCATCTGGTCTACGAGGTGGTGGACAATTGTATTGACGAGGCCATGGCCGGTGAGTGCGATACTATTCTTGTCACTATCCATGAAGACATGAAGGTCAGTGTGGAAGACAACGGTCGTGGAATTCCGGTGGGGATGCATGAAACTGAAAATGTCCCTGCATGTGAAGTAGTTATGACCAAACTCCACGCAGGCGGTAAATTTGATAAGGATTCCTATAAGGTATCCGGCGGTCTTCATGGTGTGGGGATCTCTGTTGTAAATGCCCTGTCTGAAAAGCTGACTATGGAAGTTTATCAGAATGGAAAAATTTACCATCAGACCTATTCCAAGGGTAATAAACTCACCGATTTGGCTGTTACGGGTGATACTGAAAAAAGGGGCACAAAAATAATATTCACCCCTGATTTTACAATCATGAACGAAAATGAGTTTGTATATGAAACCCTGTCCAGGCGGATGAGGGAACTGGCCTTTTTAAACAAGGAGGTCAGGATCGTTATTGAAGATGAACGATCCGCTGAAAAAGAGGATTTCTTTTATGAAGGCGGCATCGTATCCTTTGTGGAATACCTGAACCGGTCCTGCACAGCAATTCACGATCCCATTCACATTGAAGGTGAAAAAAAGGATGTGCAGATCGAGGTGGCCATCCAGTACAATGATACCTTTAAGGAAAAACTATACTCCTTTGCCAATAATATAAGAACCATTGAAGGCGGATTCCATGTATCCGGTTTTAAAGGAGCCCTGACCCGGACGGTAAATTCCTATATTTCTTCCGGATCCAATAATCTGCCCAAGAATATGCAGAACATCAAGATCGGCGGGGACGACATGAGAGAAGGTCTGTCTGTTATTATTTCAGTCAAGCTCATGGAACCCCAGTTCGAGGGTCAGACCAAAACCAAACTGGGTAACAATGAAGTCAAGGGAATCGTAGAATCCCTGCTCAATGAAAAACTGGGCCACTATCTGGAAGAAAATCCCAATGTAGCCAGAAAGATCATTGCCAAGGCGGTAGATGCGGCACGTGCCCGTGATGCAGCCAAAAGAGCCCGTGAACTTGCCAGAAAAAAAGGAACTTTACTGGACTCTACATTGCCCGGAAAGCTGGCTGAATGCCAGTTTGCCGATCCGGCTGAAAGAGAACTTTTCCTGGTAGAGGGAGACTCTGCGGGCGGTTCTGCCAAACAGGGTCGTGACAGAAGATTTCAGGCCATTCTTCCTCTCAAGGGTAAGATTCTTAATGTGGAAAAGGCCAGATTTGACAAAATTTTAAGAAGCGATGAGATCAAGAATATCATCACCGTACTGGGCACAGGCGTTGGCCAGGAAGAGTATGACATTGAAAAGATCCGTTATCATAAAGTCGTGATTATGACGGATGCCGACGTGGACGGTTCCCATATCCGAACCCTCCTGCTCACCTTTTTCTACCGCCAGATGCCGGATCTCGTCGCCAGGGGATATCTGTATATTGCCCAGCCGCCGCTGTTCAGAGTCGGATCCCGTAAAAGCGGTGTATATCTGAAGAATGAGGAAGAGTATTCCAACTATCTGGTCCGGAGAATATCATCCCAGAAAAATTTGGTGCTCAACGAGAATGATGATCCACTGGCCGAAGAGGAATTCTATAAATTTCTCTTAAATATGACCGGGTATTTTGAGGCCGTGAATCTGTTGAGAAAAAGAGATTTTGATACAGACCTGCTCTTTACCCTGATCAAAGACGGGGTCACCTCCAAGATTTTCCTGGAAGACAAGGCCAATCTTGCAGCCCTGTCCAAAGATCTGCCTTCGGAAAAATATGTTACCGGTGAGATTCAATTTGATGAGGAACGCGGGATCTATGAAATGGATGTCATGGATGATACCGGCAAAAATAAGTTATTGCGGGTGGGACGGGAGATCCTCGGTACAATCGATTACCAGAAAATGCGCCATGCCTATGACAAGATAAAGGATTTTGATCGCCCGCCCTTTGCCATCTCCTCAAAACAGGCAGATGCAAAAACAGTTCATACCCTTGACGATCTGGAGGCATTATTCCTATTTATCATGGGCGAAGCCAAAAAAGGCATTAATATCCAGCGCTACAAAGGTCTGGGTGAAATGAATGCTGACCAGCTCTGGGAAACCACAATGAATCCTGAAAAAAGGATCATGCTCAAGGTGGAGATTGAAGATGCTGAAAAGGCGGATGAGATTTTCACTCTGCTCATGGGTGAAGAGGTTGAGCCCAGGCGGAATTTTATCCAGAAACATGCTCTGGAGGTCTCTTCTTTAGATTATTAAATAAAGAATGATTAAATATAAAGTATAAGTAAGGTTTAAAACCGGTGCTGGAAATTATCCAGCACCGGTTTTTTTATGGTCGGAATATGCAAGAATCTTTGACTTTCGGACGTTCAACCTATCTGTATAATTTACTGTTGCATTTTTGGACAGTGTAAGTTAATTTTCCAATTATCTTTATTGCTTCTAATTTCCTCATAGCAGATTTTATAAATGGCCTTTTCAATAGAACTATATTTCGATATCGAGTTTGAAACAAAAATCCGACATTTATGGGATCTTCTCCGAGATCACAACATACCTTCAATCATGCATAAAATTGGCAGTAGGCCTCATCTTGCCTTATCTATTTTAGATCATATTGAAGAAGTCGAGATACCAAATATTATTAGATATCTTGCAACTAACTATAAACAGTTTGAAATAGAGTTTCCAGCAATATCCATGACTCCAGGTAAAAGCCAAGCAGTGTTCCTTTCGCCATCTTCAAATGCCCATTTAATAGATGTTCAACATCGCTTATATGAGCATCTTATCAAAAAAGGATACACACCCAAAAAATTCTATAAACCAAACAAATGGCTTCCACACTGTACAATTTCAAAAGAATTATCGTCAAAAGAGACCCTTGAAACTTTTAGGGTGTGTGAAATGTATAAAGTTACGGGTAAAGCAACGGCTACTGAAGTTGGGGTAATTGAATTTCGTCCAAGAAAAGAAATTGAAAAGTGTCATTTAGATGCCATATAAGCAGTCATTGTAAGTGATTGCCATGGGCGGTTTTAGCCTTTTTTCAGACTCAAGTGATTAGTCTCTTGCCAGTCCGATGCCGAATAATGCCGATACAAGCTGGGCATCAAAAAGAACATCCCCATCCTCTACCATAGAATTAAACCGCTGAGACAATTCCAGGGAAATAATACCATGAACCAGGCTGATAATATGAATAGCCTGATGAATAAGTGCAGGGTTGAGATCCATCTTCAACTCTTTTTTTATACGATCCAATATAGTTGTATAGTCGGTTGATAGATGACCGGCATCTGGCAACCGGATTACACCTGCCTTATCTGCCTCTTCAAAAAGATCAAAAAATACTCTGTATCCCCGGGTAGCCAGAATAGACACTGGATTCTCCCCTGATGCAAAACCGGTTACAGGTCTTCCGGCAAATAATGAAAATGCATTGGGATTTTCAATGGCCCAGGCCCTGTATCTGATAAAAGTAGTTTTTATCTTCAGGCCAATATCCTTTTGGGTCTGTTTTTTAAAAGGGGCTGTCAGCGCTTGGTGAAAAGAATCCAGGGAATCCTTGACCAGTTCGGTCATGAGGGCTTCCCTGTTTTTAAAATATGTATAAAAGGCAGGGGCTGTCATTCCCATTTCCCGGGTGATCTGGTGAATGGTGACCGTCTGATTTTGTTTGAGCATCTCCCAGGCAATGGTTTTTATCTCTTCTATGGTGGCCTGGCGGAGTCTTTCTCGTCTAGTAATCATGGTGTTTTTATATCGTAGTTATTCATGATTGACAATAATTAATCAAAACGATAATAAGTTTACTTAATAATATTAAGTATTATTACTAACATTAAGGGAGATTGTCGTGGTAAAAAAAATAGTTTATCGGCAGAGAAGGGATCGGCTGGCGCAGAAGTTAAACCAGACTGACATGGATGCCTTTTTGGTGGGGTCCAGGGAAGGGATTTATTACCTCACCGGGGCATCATACGTACCTGAGGAGCGCCCTTTTTTTATTCTGATTCAGCCTGAAAAAGAGTCTGTTTTCATTGTTCCCAAACTTGAACAGGCCCATATGGAAAAGACGGGAATGGGGTCTGTAAAGGCCTATACTGAATTTCCAGCCCAAAAGGGAGAAACCTGGGCAGATATCCTATTAGCCTGTCTTGACGGAGTAAAAAAGCTTGGTGTGGAACCGGAGATCACAGGACACATAATGGATCGATTAAAAGAGGTATCGCAGGTTTTGTCACCTGTTCTTGAACAGATGCGGCAGGTTAAAACCCCGGATGAAATAAAAATGATTTCCAGAACAGCAGCCTATGCCGATATCGGTATGAAGGAAATTCTTAATGCGAGTTATTCCGGAGCAACAGTGGTGGAGATCTTTTCAAGGTCAAGGGCAATTCAGGCCCGGGTGATTCGGGAAACGGATTATGATCCCATGGAATCCACTTTCTTAACGGCGTCCTGGCCAGCCCCTTTCAGCGCACAGCCCCACGGGATTCCAAAGGTTGATGACCGTATGGGCAAGGGACCTCTTGTCGCCATATCCTATTTACGGGTCAACGGGTATGCCGCTGAAGTTGAGCGGACCTATTTTCATCATCCGCCTACAAAAGAAGAGCAGGATATTTTTAATGTAATGATGCAGGCCCGGGCTCTGGGAGTTTCCATGATTAGCCCGGGGATATGCTGCCATGATATTGATCAGGCTGTTTATGATTATCTCAAATCCCATGGATATGAGAAGTATCTGCTCCACCGCATAGGTCACGGCATCGGTCTTGGCAACCATGAAGGACCCTTTGTGGCCAGGGGAAGCCGTGATATTCTGGCTGAAAATATGGTCATCAGTATAGAGCCCGGAATTTATATCCCTGAAATAGGAGGATTCAGGCATTCGGATACTTACCAGGTGACCAGTAAAGGATGTAAGGTCCTGACCCGCTATCCCGATGACCTTGAGAGTCTGACGCTGACCGCAAAAAAGCCGTTGCGAAGGATCATGGGAAAGCTGATGTGCAGAAGTCTTGGGATAAAATAAGCGAGAACCGCTGGAACAGCTTGAACAGCGAGAACAGGGAATGCGCTCTGATTGTTGCCTTGGCATTGTTACGTGAAAAAGCGGGCATATACTTATTGGCACTGAAATGAATCAGAGCTTTTGAAATTGTAACACATCACTTAATTTCAGAAATTAGTGCAGACAATCTCAGAAATTTAAAATTTTATGGGAAAGAGTATAATATTAAATTGACTTTGAAACAGTAAACGCATAGCTTTTTTAAGCTTAAAATTTTTTTTATACAAAAATTTTTTAACCACATATGAGTAGGCTAAAATGTATGCTGTCATAGGATTAATAATCGGTTGTTGTTATATTTTTTTTATTATCAATTCCGACTCACTCATCTTGGGTGGTGGAGGAATAATTGCTTCTCTATACCTAATCAATAAAGGCAAAGAGAAGGATAATAGATCTAAAAATAAATAGGAAAACTTGTCTCCATCGAAAGTCTGGATAGTGTGGATTCTGGAACATGCCGTGTGCGAGACCGCTTATGTCCCCGTGAAAACCAAAGGTTCAAAAGTAGACAGCTTTATCGTTAAATCCGATAAATACTTTCAAAGCAATCTGGGCAAACGTATCAAGCATCATCGACTATATCGGTTGCCAATTTAATTTTTTGTATCACTTTTACTGCTCTCGCTGTTCGAGCGATTCTCGCCGCTCTCGCTGTTTTTGGATTGATTTAACTGTGAATTTTATTTATTATATGAATAATATTCATCAAATCCTTTATCTGTTCATTTAGCCCATCTGTTATTTGATCAGGTTCTGGGAAAGGAGTCATCCATGAATCGATCCATTCACAAGATCATTGACGAGCAGATGAAACGATGGGAGATGTCAAAAATTAATCCTCCAAAAGAGGTGAAAACCCTTAAGACCTTAACCATTTCCCGGGAGTGCGGGAGCCGGGGTCAGGAAGTGGCGGAAAAATTGTCAACAGCCATGGGATTTGATCTTTTTCACAATGAAATCCTTGAAGCCATGATCGAAACATCGAAAAATTCCAAAACCCTTTTGGAAACCCTGGATGAAGGATCTATGAATATTGTGGATGAT
>PIVQ01000245.1 GCA_003354055.1 Desulfobacteraceae bacterium
TCAAATACAAACATGAGGTTCCGGATTTCATTGGCCATTTCCGCATCATCTTCTTCAACATACTCCATGACCGAATCTTCCGTGGATTTGTCCACGCCATTGATAATATCCACCAGCACCTCCAAACCTCCGGCCTTACCACCGGGACCTACCGCACCGCTGAGTTCAAGCTTGAGAGCCCTGTCCACATCCCTGACCACATCTTCGGAAATCTGGCCCAGCCGCGCAATCCTCAGGGCAATATCCCCTTTTTGTTCATCAGGAAGGCTCATGATAATCTCAGAGGAAATTTCCGATGGCATATGGGCAAGGATCATGGCAATGGTCTGGGGATGTTCACCCTCCACATACCCGGCCAGGGTACCCACATTGACATTCCGGCTCCAGATAAAGGGCTTGTCCTGCTTTTTCTTTTCCAGATCTTCAAGAATGGCCTTGGCATCACTTTCTTTGAGGGTTCTTGTAACAATATTTTTGATAAACGAATCCCCTTCCACGATCATCTTGGACTCACCTTCAAATTTTTCCACAAAATCCAGGGAAACCGCCTTGAGCATTTCCGGGGTAATATGTTCAACCTTAGACATTTCAAAGGCAATATCGGCGATTTCTATCTCTGTCATCTTCTCAAACACAGCTGTGGCATATTCCTCGCCCATGGACATGAGAAAGACAGCAGCCTTCTGGGTACCGGTTAAATTACTGGGATCCAATACATCTACCATGATCTACTCCTCTGACTCATCTTCGGTGGTTTCACTTACCCAGCCTTTGATGATATTAACGGTTTTAAACAGGTCTTTATTTGCATAATACCTGGCTTTCTCTGTGGCGGACATGTTGGTCAGGTAGGTGGCCCGTTCACTGGCCGTCATCTTTTTGATGAACTCTTCTTTCTGCCGTTCTGTCATCAGCTCAAGGAATTCTTTCTGCTGACCCGCATCCATGTCAATGAATTCAGGCTCTTTTTCCTCTTCTTCAAGCAGGGCCAGTTCTTCAGGTGAAGGTAATGCTTCCTGTTCAACAGTCACCTTGATATCCCTGACGGTTTTTACTATGGGCCTGATCACAAAGAGGAAGAGTACCAGTACCAGCAGAAGATTGGCAATAAGACGCCCGTATTCCTGCTGCACCATCTTCCACCCGGTAAGTTTTGGCTCGCCTGTTGCAAGATCTCCAATGGATGCAAATGGAAAACACTCCATGGACACCTGATCGTTCCGCTCTTCATTGTATCCCATGGCCTTGACCACGATATCCTGAAACTGTTTCATCTCATCTGCAGGTCTGGGAACATATATCCGCTTGGTATTGCCATTTTCATCCGTCTGATACTCATAACTGCCGTCAATCACGGCTGCCACGGATAACCGGGTGAGGTTCGCCATAGGTTTCTGGGTCTCACGAACTCTGCGGCTGATCTCATAGTTGACCGTGTCATCACTTTTGTTGATCCGTTCGTTGGTCGCTTCCCCTATCTGGTCTTCATCTGTAATAGGATTTACACTTGAAGGGATACCGATATCTTCGGTGACCTGACGCACTTTTTCAGCCTTATTTTTCCGGCTACGAATAAAGTCTCCGCCCCGTTCAAAGGGATCATAAATCTCTTCATTCATGCTGTTCTTGGAAAAATCCATCTCTGTGGTTACCCGGACAATGGCCTTATCCTTGCCCACGATCCGTTCCAGCATGGTCTGGATCCTTCGGGTCAGATTCTCCTCAAAACGAACTTTATACTGGTACTGGGTATCCGCCATATTTTCCGCAGTGATCCTGGCCTGTTCCTCTTCGGATTTTCCTTCAAACAAAATCCTGCCGGCCGTATCCACAATGGTTACAAGTTTCGGCGTCAGATCCTGGACCGCAGATGCCACCAGATGGGCAATGGCTGTAACCTCTTCCTTTTCCAGATCAGAGTTAAGCTCTAAAAGTATAGATGCCGACGGCAGTTTGGTTTCTTCCACAAAAACGGATTCCTTGGGCAGAACAATCATAACCTTGGCATTGCTTACCTCATCAAAGGCCTTTATGGTTCTGGCCAACTCCCCTTGCAGCGCCCGCTTTTTATTTATTTTCTGAACAAATTCAGTGGTACCGAATTCGGTTTTATCAAAGATTTCATAGCCGACGCCGCCCCCTTTAGGTATCCCTTCTCTGGCCATGGTCAGCCTGACATCATAAACAAGAGTTTCAGGGACCATAATGGTGGTACCGTCTCCGGTCAGCCGGTAGGGAGTATTGCCAGCTTTCAACATCTCAACCACGGCAGCGGCATCTTCCTGGGTCAAATCGGTATAGGCGGTACTGAACTTGGTTTTATTTGTCCAGATAAACATGGTGGTAAATCCGGCAATTAACACCAGAACAAATACCCCCAGAGCAACTTTCCTGGGCAGGGGCATCTCTTTTAATGTATTGATGATTTTCTCAATAACAGGGTTCATTTAACCAGTTCCCACTCCTTATTATATCTGCATACGCATGACTTCATTATAGGCAGTCATGGCCTTGTTTCTCACCTGTGCCAGCACTTTCAAGGTGGTGCTCGCCTTGCTCAATGCCATCATCCCCTCGTGGATGCCCAACCGGCCCTGGATCACTTCTTCCACAGAATCATCTGCAATATGCTGATTCGCATTGACTTCGAGGACTGCAGATTTCAGTCGCTCTGAGAACTCAGGGCTCCGTTTTCCCAGTTTCTCAGGCACAGATTCCCTGTGCAACGACATTTTACCGGTACTAATCTCATTAATTGCCATTTGATTCTCCTAAACTTATTTGCCTATTTCCAGAGCTTTTGCGACCATACTCTTGGTGTTTGACAGAGCTGTGACGGAGGCCTCATAACTTCGACGGGCCACCATCATGTCGGCGATCTCGGTTAAATGGTCCACATTGGGCATTTTGACATACCCGGTATCGGGATCTGCATCCGGGTGTGCCGGATTATAAACCATGTGAAAATCCTCCTGGGATCTGACAATCTGATCCACCGTCACTCCGTTGCCTTGGTCCGGTTTCAGATCACCATCAAGCTCTATGGGGGAAAGTTCAATACGGCCGGTTTCTTTTTTCGCAAGATTTTTCTGAATCACACTTTTAAAAGAATCAATGCCCTCACCTTTGAACACCACCATTTTTCTGCGATAGGGTCCCCCCTCCTCAGTCCGGGTGGTATCAACATTGGCCAGATTCTCGGCAATTACATTTAATTTTGTACGATGGGCCGCCAGGGCAGTTCCACTGATTTTTGCTGCATTCATTAAATCCATGGGTTATTTACCTCCCTCGTCAATGGCATAGTTGAGTATGGTCATTTTCCTCAACAACATCTCCGTGGTTGACCTGTATTTTACGTTGTTTTCCATAAGATTCATCATTTCCGTATCAATATTTACAGAATCCAGATGATAGATATCCACATCCTCACTATCCTCTCCCCGCACTGAATAGGGAAGCGCACCATAATTCGTGGATAGATGTTTTTCATTGGTCCTGTCCAGATAATCAGGTTCAGGTCCATCCATGGCCCGGCTGAGGGCACTCTGGAAATCCAGATCACTGGGTGTATACCCAATGGTATCCATATTGGCGATGTTACTTGAGATCAGATTGTGCCGTTTGGCTGATAGATCCAGGCTTTTGGATATCATTTGATGGGTCCGGCCATAAATTCTTGAATCTGTCATCTTTCCTTTTCTCCCCTTGGGATTATCGTAGGTCCTGGGTCCTGCATTCCGGCCAAAAATGTAAGTGGAAGCCGGAACGGGTTGGAAAGATAAAATGCAAGTTACATGCCGGAATTTTATCAGCTTTGATCTTTATACTCGTTGAGTTTATTTCGAAGGGTTCTGACACTGATGCCCAATATCTTGGCAGCGTGGGTTCGATTGCCCTCGGTCGTATCAAGGGTCTTGAAAATCATCTTCTGTTCCATCTCCTTCAAAGAGCCGGAAGCCATATCCGAAGGGGATTCCCCTGCCCCGCCTGCCGTTTGGGCGGCGGTTATATCAGCTCCGTCCATCAATAGATCCTGGGGATAAATCATATCAGATTCAGCCAAAAGAACGGCCCTGTGGATAATATTTTCAAGTTCCCTGACATTACCCGGGAATCCATGATTAAACAACAGGGAGGCTGCCTCGTCTGTCAATCCTTTGACAGATCGCCCGTCAATCCTGCAATATTTTTTAATAAAAAAATCACACAAAAGCCCCACATCCCGGCCCCGGTGTCGAAGAGGCGGAATCACCAGGGGAATGGTATTCAGCCGATAAAAAAGATCTTCTCTGAACTCTTGTTTCTCAACAGACTCTTTGGCATCCCTGTTGGTGGTGGCTATGACCCTGACATCCACATCAACTGGCTGGGTTCCCCCGACCCGGTCCACCACTTTTTCCTGCAGTACGCGGAGCAGCTTTGCCTGGAGGTGAAACTGCATTTCTGTAATTTCATCCAGAAAAAGGGTACCTTTATTTGCCAATTCAAATTTTCCCATTTTTCTAGACAGGGCGCCGGTAAAGGCCCCTTTTTCATGGCCGAACAATTCGCTTTCCAGTAAATTCTCCGGCAGTGCCGCACAATTGACAGCGATAAAGGGCTGGGAACTGCGGCGGCTCTTTTCATGAAGATACTGGGCAAACAACTCCTTACCCGTACCGCTTTCCCCCTGGATCAACACCGAGGCACTGGAATCGGCCACTCTTTTGGCCAGAGACAGCAGTTGTATCATTTTGGCATCTTTGGTGATAATCTTAACCTGTTTTTTCTTCTGCGTGGTTTTCTTATCCGAAGTTTCTTTTGGCGAAGGCGCAGGCGACCCTGTAACCAGAGATTTTCTGATGCTCAACTCCAATTGCCGGTTATCCACTGGCTTGATCAGGTAATCCATGGCCCCGTGCTTCATAAGATTTACGGCATAATCAACCACAGGCTCTGGGGTGATTATGATGGTCTTGCATGGAAAATCGGATTGGGAAACATGTTTTAGAAAATCAACAGCAGAAAACTCCGGCGTGGCATCATCAGCCACCACCACATCGGGTCTGTTCTCTGAAAGATAGGTCATTGCATTGGTCCCGTCAGGTACGGCATCAACCAGAAAGCCTAAAGATTCCAGAAGCGATACATAGTTCATCCGTTCTTTGGGATTTTCAATTATGAGGAATATGCGTTGTCCGGGCATTCTTGCCGAGGGTCCTTAAGAGTTTATCATTTTTTCAGCCAGATCCATAGTGCTCAGCCGTTGCTGTGCAAGCCGCGCCCATACTGAATCATAAGATCCTGCCACCTGTTCAAAGGCCTCTTTTGCCTTATCCATTATATTACCACGCTGGTAGGCATCCCCCAATAGAAAACCGATATTGGCCTTTGCCCGTTCCCCTTCTGAAAAACTTAAGGCCTTTGAAAAGGCATCTGCAGCCTGAACATAGGATTTCAGAACCAGAAAAGTACTCCCTAAGGTTTTATACGAAACAGCCAGAATTTCATAGTTTTTTCCCGGGGCAGAAGCATATTCTTTGACGGATTTTTCTCTGAGCCGGACAGCTGCCCGAAGATCGCCTTTTTTCTCAAGCACGTCAGAGTGATACATAAGAATCTCACCCCGTTCAAGGGCCTTTTTGGAGGCCGCATATGCCCGGTTAAATGCCCCGGTGGCCTTGGCATAGCTGTCCTTTTCCAAATAAATCTGTCCCATCCGGGTTAACACCTCTACCTTTTGGTTGCTTTTGGGAAACCGTTTGGCAAATGAGGCATACAACTTTAAAGCATCGTTGTCCCGTCCCGATTCATCCATAGCCCGCCCCAGCCCAAAGAGAAGTTCTGGGGACCGTTCAGAGCGTTTATACTGTTTATATGCTGTGATCAACTGATTAAAGGCCTCTTCATAAAGGTTGGCCTTCAGATAAGCCAACCCCACCCGAAACGCGATCAACCGGCTGCTCATCTTATCCAGCTTGACATGCTCCAGCTCATACCGGTTCAGCACTGAAGTATATTCATCTGCTTTTAATTGCTCCTTGAAAAGGGCTTCATAGGCACGCTGCATCAATTTGATAGCCTCATACCGCAGTCCTCTGGGATGGGTGGACAGGAGATCATCAATCTCTTGGATACATTTATTGTACTCTCCGTTTTTCTGATAAATTTCCGCCAGGCGCATCATGGCAATTCTGGCATAGGTATTTTCAGGAAACCGGGTTTTGATCATCTCATAAATCTCTATTTTCTCAGAATCGGTTTTCAAATAACGGGCAACACCTATGGAAGCATTGATGAACCCAAGGGAATCCGGGAATTTTTCCCTGACAAGTTCATAAATTTTCAGGGCTTTTTCCTCTTTGTTCTCCATGCCATAGGCATCACCCACCTTGGAGAGAATCATATCCCGATCCGGAATATCCGGAAACAGATTCATCAACCGCATAAAATTGTCACGCGCCCCTTTGCTAAGACCCAGTTCGAAACTGGCATTACCCGTATACCTGAGCAGATCAGGGGATTCATAGACCTTTTTGGCATCATTTTTTATCACATAGTTAAACACGCTCAGGGCGTCAAAATACTGGCGTTTGTCATATAAGGCCTTTCCATATCCCACACCGGCATCAGTAATATAGCTGTTGTCCAGGGGCGACTGAAACACCTCTTTGTAAAGACGAAGGGCTTTATCCGTATATCCTTTTTCATCATAGATTCGCGCCAGGTAAAACTGAACCTCGGGCATCCCGGTATACTCGGCATATCCCTTGCGGATAATACTCAAATATCCTTCGGAAGCAGACATATTTTTCAATGCAGCCTGGATCATCCCGATTCCGGCATAGGCAAAGGGCACAAACCTGGATTTGGGATAAGAAACCAAGGCATCTTGAAACATCCGTTCCGCCTTGATCAGACGGGCATAATCTTCTTCCTCAATATTTTTATAATAGACATAGGCCCGTAAGTAATAAACCTGCTCCAGGCATGAAAAATTTTCTTTACGCATATACTGGTCCAGAATCTCATAGGCTTCCTTATATAATTCCTTTTTAATAAGCAAAACAGCATTCTCAATCGGTTTTGCTTCACAAATGGAATCAGATCCCCGGTGAATATCACTTATATCACCTCTGAACTCACTTTTTGTACGCTTTGGCGGCACATAAATAGGCGGTGTTTTTAGTTCTGCAATTTTCTCAGACCGGCTTTGGACTTTTGGCACTTTTTTCACGGCCGGAGGAGGTGTCGATAAAGAAACCGTCGCCTTTTTAACAGACTGTTTCGGAGGAGATACTGAAGCTGGGTCAGATAATTTTTCAGTCACAGGTTTAGAGGAGGGCTGAGACTCCGTCTTTTTTTGAGGCGCTGCATCTTTTTGAGGCGTCGCTTCTCTTTGAGCTGCCGTTGCTGTCACATTCTTGTCGGCCAGAGGCTTTGGTGTTTCTTCTTTCTTAACCGGGAGAACCCTCTTTTTTCCCTTATCCAATACCACGGTCAGCCGGGTATTATTTTTATTAAATGACGAGGCTATTTTCCCATAGGCCATTTTTCCGGTTACCACAACAGCCACCACGTTCCCGTCAAGGGATTCGACATTTACGGAATGGATGGCAGGATGATCCTTACCCAAAATCTTATAGCCTTTGGCCAGGACGACGTTTTTGATGGCGACCAACACCTCTTTTTCACCGATCCGGATCACCTTTACCGGTGCTTTTCCCGTCACTTCAAACTCAACAGACAGGGGGGCATCCTTGATAAGGATTTTGTTCACTACAGGAAGCTTGGCCATGGCAATTCCGGCAAAACAGATCTGGATACACACGAATAGTGCCGTCGACCATAACAGTCTCAGATATGTGGATGCTGTGGGTGCTAATTCTCTCATAACGTATTCTTTGCCCTATGGGTTAACAGTTGGAGAACTATTAAGCAAATAATATGCCATGTCCATAATACGGATATCATAACAGATCAATACGCCAATTAAAAGGCCGAAAACTATGTTTGTGAGGCAAAAAGCAGGTAGGAAGCGGGGGGATGGAATCCTCTATAGGTGTCAAAAAAATGGCATTTCAGATTCAGGCTCGATGTTCATTTTTTTGATTTTTTCAACTAGGGTGGTTCGGTTCATTTTAAGCATTTCAGCAGCCCGTGCCTTTATCCACCCGGTTTCATTCAGTGCATGGGTGATCAATGACCGCTGGTAAAGCGCCACAGCTTCTGAGAACCCGACATCATTCATAAATACAGAGGATACTGAAGGAGAGCCCTGATTTGGTGTGACGCCGGTCATACATTCCGGCAGATCCTGAACCTGGACATCTTCTTCCTCCACCAATACGGAAATCCGCTCAACAAGATTCTCAAGTTCCCGGATATTTCCCGGCCATTCATACCGCATCAATACCTGACAAGCGATTTCAGTAAACCGCTTTATCTGGAAATCCGATACCCGCCGGGACAAATTTGTCTGGAAATGCTCGGTCAACGGCATGATATCTTCGGTCCGCTCCCTCAAAGGCAAAATATGGATGGGAATTACATTGAGGCGATAGTAAAGATCTTCACGAAATATTCCTTTTGCTATGGCAGAAGGCAGGTCCTTATTGGTTGCTGAAATCACCCGGATATCTACCTCAAGTGTCTGGGTTCCCCCGACCCGTTCAAACCGTCTTTCCTGCAATGCCCGCAACAGCTTAACCTGGAGATCCGGACTCATATCTCCGATCTCATCCAAAAAAATTGTTCCCTGATCTGCGATTTCAAACCGGCCTATTCTCTGCCTGTGAGCACCTGTAAACGCCCCTTTTTCATGGCCGAACAGCTCACTTTCAAGCAGTTCACCGGGAATTGCCCCGCAATTAATAATAACCATGGGACCGTTTCTTCTGGCTGAATTCTTATGAATAGCCTTTGCAATCAGTTCTTTACCCGTGCCGCTCTCTCCTGTGATCAATACTGAAGAGTCGGACTTGGCTACCTTTCTTGCCGTATCCAGCACCTTGAGCAACCCTTTGCTTACACCGGCAATCCCACCCCGGTCAAACGGGCGGTCCTCCATAGGCTGGTGAGACTCTTCAATGGATGCTTCAGCCATGGGGGCAATACTCATCTTAAAATCTTTTTCAATTTATCGGAAATTGCTTCAGCCGTAAAGGGTTTGACCACATAGTTGGAGACTCCTGCCTGAACCGCTTCAATAACATTCTGTTTCTGGGCCTCTGCCGTTACCATCAGAAAAGGAGCTGTTTTGTACTGAGAGCTGGCTCGGACCTTTTTCAACAATTCCAGCCCGGTCATTTTGGGCATGTTCCAGTCAGATATGATCAAGTCAATTTTCTGACTCTCTAGTACGTCCCAGGCTGTTGTACCATCATCAGCTTCCACAAGATTTTTAAAACCAAGCTGTTTTAAAATATTCTTCAAAATACGGCGCATGGTAGCAAAATCGTCAACAATCAGAATCTTGATGGATGTGTCCATTGCCACATATTCCTCCTTAATTGGATTTTA
>PIVQ01000246.1 GCA_003354055.1 Desulfobacteraceae bacterium
ACCAACAGTGATCATACCTACTTTGAGATGGTGGGCGTGCCGTCGGTATTTCTCCACCAATCCCCTGACCCCTACTATCATACCTCAGAGGATACGCCAGACAAGATCGACCAGGATAAACTTTATGAAAATGGCGGGTTGGGATGCGCGGTTATGTATGATTGGGCCAAGAATCCGCTGCTCCGTGCAAGAAAGGCTGCCAGGCTTGAGAAAGTCTATGTCTACAAGGATAAAGTCTACAAAGCCCAATAGGGTTCACTGGACAACGGTTTAAAATAAATGCTGTGGTTACGCCACAGCATTTATTCTTATGAAACTGTTCAAACCGATTTTTTTAGAAGACGCCCCTGAAACCGAATCCATAAAAGGCCGCGGCCTGCTCCTTGCCCTCAGGTTTGAAACCGACTCCCAGACAGATTCCTTCTGTGACAGGGCAAAACAGGAAAAGATTTTTGTTGTCAAAGCACGTTTTTCGCAGAAAACTGTTCTTTTCCGGCCGCCCCTGACACTGACAGTTCGGGAAACCGATCAGCTTGTCAAGGGCGTCCGGGCCGCATTACATCATAACGCTTCATAACCTGATGGGGGATTAATGGCCAGGCATCTCATACATAACGTCAATATCCATACCATGGACAATGCCCTGAGCAGGACCAGGGCCATGGTCTGGGAAGATGACACCATCCTCGGAGTCGGCGATAAAACCATCCTGGCAAAACGCCATAGACCGACCCGGATCATAGACTGAAATAAAACCACCCTGCTGCCCGGATTCAGCGTCATGCCCATACGCAACCTCCTGGAAGCCGGGATCCTGGTTGCCGGCAGTTCGGACTGGCCCGTGGTTTCCTGCAATCCTATGCTGGGAATCCAGAGGGCCGTTACCCGAATCACAGAAACCGGAGAGCCGGTTCACCCCCGGCAGGCAGTTTCAGTGCAGGAGGCTGTTACCATGTATACAAGGGATGCCGCAAAAATTCTTGGTAAATACGACCGTATCGGCAGCCTTGAACCCGGGAAACAGGCAAATTTCATTCTGCTGTCTGAGGATCCGTTTAAAACGCCGGCCTCCAAGTTGTCAAAACTTAAGGTGGCGCACACTTATCTTGGTGGAAAATCTGTTTTCAAACGGTAAAAAAAAGAGGGGGGGGATGATTCGAATAGAGCAAATGCGGTGGTCCTGGAAAGATCAGCATTGAATAACGATGCTATCCGTAATAATCAATGCTGTTTCGTACATTCTGAGTATAAATGGTTTGTTTATACATTTTGTGATTGATTTTTTCAGACTCGCTTTTTGCCTCTAAATCATTGTCAGGATCTTTTGATGCTTTGTCAGCAATTTTTTTAATGTCATCCATAGTGTCGATTAATTGTTCGACATTTTTAGTTTCCTGATAGTATGCCAGGCTGTCAATGGCTGCCGGCATGTTAATCTGCCATTGGGTATGAATGGACTGCCCTTGGGTTTGCAATTCATTTTCAATGTATGTGGCATTTCCCACAGCCAATTGATTGTTAATACTGGTTTCGCCTGTATATGACTTGTGGATATGAGTCATCATGCTGGTTTCAGACGTCTGCTGCCGGATTTTCATCAGATTGTCATCATCTGTATCTTTATCAGCACCGTTTATATCTATGCTGGTAGAACTGTTGTACCGGTTTTCTTTAATCTGCAAATTACGCTGGCCGCTGATAGTTCCCTGGTGCAGCAGATTCGGGTCATCGGCAGGGATAGTATTCTCCAGTTTTACCATTCCGCTTTCTTTGGCCGCAATACTGACGGAAGCGGTTTCCGCTCTTATGGAAAGCGTATCATCGTTTTCATTAGAAATGACGGATACAGACTGTTTTTGGGCACCGGCGCCATCCTGATTCTGGTATTCACTGTGAACTCTTGCTGTTGTAATGACATTGGGATCATTTCTCGGGTTGTATTCAGGCAACCTGCCTGCAACTCCTGATTCATAAAGATAATCATCAACCACAAGATCTATCTGGTTAACCGTAACCGCCCTGCCGTCTTCCATCAATCCAATGCCGGACTGGCGAAGCACACCATTTGTTTCGCCACTTGAGTCCCTCAAACTCAAATCAGTTTCTACATTACCAAGGTATATGGCACCAATCCCTTTTTCTCCTATTGCGGTTAACGTTTTATTGCCGTCACCGTCTATGCTCCAAATCTGCAATTTATCAAAAATATCATCGTTTTCATCTATCCATTGATTCCCATCCTTGTCATAAAAGGAGAGTTCCAGGAAACCATCCCCGGTTTGCGTCCCAAAAAGTTCAGTACCATTATCCACAACACCGTTTTCATTGGCATCAAATGCAAGAAACCCACTGCCTTGTTTTAAGAATGAAATTTGATCCTCAGTTCCATCATTATCCAGGTCAAAACGAAAATTTCGTTCTGTCAACTCTGGTCCGGCTCCATCAAAATTGATCACCAGAGGATCTTTCAGTATAACAGTCTTGCCCCATACATGCTGGCTGACTTCTGTCATTGACAGATCAACGGAAAAGTCAATACTTCGACCATCCTCTGTTTTTACAAGACCATCTGCCTGAAAAGAGAGAGTCTTTTTAACATCCCGAGAAATGGATTCCGCTATGGCAACGACATGGCCCTCTCCGTCATATTCAGGCACAATGCTGTCTTCCAGATCCCTGGAAGGCAACTGAATGGGATCCTCCTTGGCTTCAAATGTCAAATCCGTCCCCGTCACCTCTCCCTTGGCCCAGACTTTGGTTAGCATCTCATTTAATATGTCTTTGCGTAAGAGATCAGACTCATCAAATCGCGGTATCTGATCCAGTGCATTTCCAATTTGGGCATCGGCCAATGTTTCTTTATCCAGCAACAGCTGATTTAATGCTTCACTTGAAAGGGTGACCTGGTCAATGGGATTGCTGATTGTTGTTTGGGCAGATTCGGTTCCGGATGTTTGGGACTGGTTCTTGTCTATTACATAAACCTGTTCAACGGTATCTTGATGATCATATGTCGTATACGACGAAAGATTAACAGAAGTTGAGTTGTCTTTGATGATCATAAAAACCTCCTCGTTGGGGTGATAAGAAGCTTTTTTTTAGATAACTAAAACATGCTTTTCCAGTTCGACTTTTAATTCCGGATATATGTTGAACTGAAAGCCGAACGGCTTTAGTAAGATGTAACCCGCCCCAAAATTGTACCAACTCAATTCGATAAGCCGTATCCCTGAATTTATCATCTCCGCTACAAAAAAATCAACGAATTTTTTTTTCAGATCTAAAGGGTTTGTCACAAAATCCACTTACAACTTGCAGGAGCCAATCGAACTTGAAATATTGTAGCCCTGATACAGTTTCAACCATCTCATGTGGGTTATTACCGTTGGTGCACGGTTTTCTAAAAAGTGGCAGAGATAAAACCGCCGCTTTGTTTCGTTACCCAAATACCAGGGAAATTTCCTTTGGGGTTATCTCAGAACGTCCAGACTCGGATTCACTGATAAGGGTGTCTCATCAATCTTTATCCGAATTGAATAGGAAATCGGGCCGGTAAAACTGCCGGCCCGTATCCGGCCTCTCCAGATATTGTCCGATGTATTATTTTGTTTGACCGGAACGCAGATTCCTTTTTCTGTCATTGAACCGCCAAAGGACTCGATCTGTACGGCCGAGTCCGGATCAATTGCTGCCAATGTCCACTGGAGGACATCCTGGTCGCGGCATCTTGTTGTGAGTTCACAGGGATCTTGTTCCCAGGCCCCGGTATATTTATGACTGTCTACAAAATAAAAGTTGTTCTCCAGACTGGCTGCGGCAGAGGCCCCTAACGCATCGACCACAGCCAGGACCTGGATGGGATTGCCAATCTCAACTATAAAAAAGACCTTCTTTTCCACCTTCTGCCGGGCATCCTTAAGTGATAATTCGATACGACCCTCACCGTGGGCTGCAGAATGTAGCTGGTATGCAAAGACGTTCACGCCACCTGCTCCTGGTATTTTCGCCTCTTGCTCCATATAGGTGGATCCAAGAAAAAGTATGGGACTGCCCTCAGATGCCTCATTTTCCCAGTGGAATCCAGTGGAAGGGGTTTGGTCAAGAGAAACTGTCACGATATCGCCGGGATTGACCGGAAACCGTTCTCTGCTGTCTTGCTCTGTCAAAGCAACTATATTCGGCATACTATCCTCCGTAGATTTGAATCGGGTGCCTGAAAAGACCGATTTCAGACACCCGGATGACTTCCTCAGGGCCAGCTCGATATCAAGCATATCGGCCATACCACAAACTATCAGAGCCTGCCCCTTGAAGTGAACTTATTTGATCTCTAAGAAAGGATCAAAAGTCATATCCCGGCCATCAATAGCCAGAACCACGGAGTACTGCTGGGTTGATGTTCTCCTCTGGGCCTCAACCTCGCCTTCCCAGAATTCGTGACCGGAAATCCCCTGTTTCGACGGCAGGCAGATCCTGTCATTCACCATCTGGCCCGTGAATTGGGCAATAGCAACATCGCTGTCCGGATCAACCGAGGCCACCCGCCATTTGATCAGGTCATTATCATGGCAAACAGTATGCAGCTCACACTGCCCCTGTGCCCAGGAGCCCATGTATTTGTGGCTGTCAATTAAATAGACATTGTCTTGTAAATTTCCACTTGATGTGGCACCTAAGGCATCAACAACGATAATAACATCAACAGTAGACATAATTTTCTCCTTTGTTTCATTTTTGGTTAATTCACTCATAGGAAATTGGACCGCATCAGCCCCGGCAACTTCCGGAAAGTCGTTGGAAACCACTTCAGGAAACTGCTCAGTCGATTTTCATTTCCCTGGATGTCAGGCTGATCTGCCGTGTTAACAAGATACCAACGTCCTCCTTTCTGTACCTCTTTGCGGCAACTGCACACCCCGGATGTGTGAAATTTGCAGATACGGATGCCCCCTCGAAGGGTTAATCATCCGATAACAAATTGTTTAAACGGTTAGACCTGTAGACTCTGAAATTTAAGAAAATGAGAATAAATGAAATCAAAACGATAAAAATGAAGATGAAAGTCGAACTCGAATATATACTTATATTAAATCATTATAGAAAATTCAATCAGGGAAACCCTGATTTTTGTTAAGTTTTTTTCTCGTGCCCTGACAAACAAAAAAAGACAAAAAACTAAGGGTTTCCCCGATTGACAGTAAATCTCGATTCTACTATAAATTTCATGCTCATTAAATCTTGATAATTATTCCAAAGGTTTTTTTATAAACACGATTAATAAGCCTCTGAAAGGATCGCCATGAATAAAATGAATCGCCTGCCCGCCATACTTAACTTTGTCCTCATTTTACTTCTAATACCCTGTATATCCAGTGGAACAGATAATTCACTCCCCTTACAATTGAATGACCAAATCAATGCCTATTTTCAAAAAGGGCTCAACGAGCAAGATTCAAACCGGTTTGAACAGGCGATCATTAATTATACCGCTGCGATTAAACTGGCTCCAGAGTTTGCAAACGCATATGTTAATCGTGGATTATGTTTAGACGAGTTAGGATATCATGAAAAGGCATTGGAAGATTATAATAAAGCATTGTCCATGACGCCGAATAACTCCAAAGCATTTAATAATAGGGGGAAAGCCTATTTTAACTTAGGTGATTATGACAAAGCCATTGCCGATGCAACAAAGGCTATTGAATTAGAACCGGAATACGGTAAAGCTCATTTTCTAAGAGGGATGGCATATGCTGCAAAAATGAATCTAAAGCAGGCAATACCGGATATAGATAAAGCCGTTGAAATATTAAAGGACCTGCCGGAGGTTCTTTGCTTAAGAGGACAAATTTTTTATGAGCTAAAAGATTTCGAAAAAGCCTTGCCTGATCTTTTAAAATCTGCAGACAAAGGTGTGCCCCAAGCAAAGGAACAACTTGGACACATGTACAGGAGGGGTCTTGGCGTACCCCAAGATGATGGTTCAGCTGCTCAATGGTATCAAAAAGCGGCTGAGCACGGTTTACCCTATTCTCTGTTTCAAATGGGAGTAATGCATTCTTCAGGAAAAGGTTTGGAAAAAAACCAGAAGAAGGCTGTGGATTTTTATCAAAGGGCAGCAGAAAAAGGACATCCGAATTCAGCATATAAACTTTCACATCATTATGTGACTGGTGAAGGTGTAATACAGGACAATATTAAAGCTTTCAAATGGTTAAAAAAAGCCGCTGATATGGGGCTTGCAGATGCCCAATTCAAATTGGGATACTGGTGTAAAACAGGAACAATTTTACCCCAGAACCACAAAAAAGCAATTGAGTGGTATCTGAAAGCGGCTCGTCAAGGTCATTCAGAGGCGTCCTTTTATCTGTCATACTCCTATAAAAAAAGGTCCGGGGAAATTAAAAATGATCGTGAAGCTAAAGAGTGGCTAAAAAAATATGCAAGCCAAGGGAATGATTTAGCCCAGACCAATCTCGGATATATGTATGAAAAAGGGAAAGCCGGGATTAAAGATTATGCAAAGGCGCTCGACTGGTACAAGAAAGCAGCCGCCCAAGGTAATGCCATGGCCCAGAACAACATAGGAGCCATGTATCAGCACGGAAAAGGGGTTGAGTCAAGTGATAAAACAGCCATGCAATGGTACTTGAAAGCCGCAAAAAAAGGGTTAGGGCTGGCGGAATCCAACATCGGTTTTATGTACAAAAAAGGACGGGGTGTTGAGCAAGATTATGCCAAGGCCTTAAGCTGGTACCATAAAGCAGCTGAAAAGGACGAGATAGCTGCCCAGATGAGTCTCGGGTATATGTATCTGAAAGGCGGTGGCACTGAACAAAATTATGCAGAGGCTGCCAAATGGTTTCAAAAGGCCGCGGAAAAAGGAAATCCAAAAGCTGCCAACATTCTGGGCTCTCTTTACCTGACGGGTAAAGGCGTTGAAAAAGATTCAACCAAGGCTGTTCGCTGGTTTAAACAGGCGTCGGATCAAGGTTATTCAAAAGCCCATGCCAGCCTGGGATTCATGTATGTGAAAGGCAACGGCGTAAAAAAAGATTATACCGTAGCCAAAGCTCTTTTTGAGAAAGCGGCGGAAAAAAATCAAAATTTGGGCGAGTATGGTCTTGGGTGCCTCTATTTAGCAGGGAAAGGCGTGACCAAGGATATTGAGATGGCAAAGATCTGGTATCGCAGGTCAGCCGAACATGGATCTAAGAAGGCTGAAAAAATCCTGGCAAAACTGGATAAGGTAAAATGATGTCCTTTGAAAACCGAATCAAAACAGATAAATTTACTTATGTACAAGACATTTTGAACGACCACCAATCCAGATGGGCTTGGCATATAGTTTTGCTATGTTTCTTCATATTTTGTACCCTTGCGACAGGCGTCCAAAATGCAAAAGCGAACTCCGGCCCCTCTCGTTCTGCCGAACATTACATCGGCCAGGGCAACCATGCAATGGAAGACCAAAGGTTTGCCGAAGCCATTGGCAAATTCACAAAGGCAATTGAACTCAATCCGGATGATCCCAATGTATATCTCATGAGAGGGGTTTGCCTTGAGCAGGAAGAACGGACGGAGAAGGCAATTGAAGATTATACAAAAGCCTTGTTTCTGGACCGTAAAAACATATCAGCTTATTATCTGAGGGGCAATGCCCGTTTCAGGCAGGGACAATACAACAATGCCATGACGGACCTGGACAGGGCAATTGAAATCAAACCGGATTTCGGAAAAGCAATTCTGGATAGAGGAATCCTGCATTATCATTTAGGTAATACGGAAAACGCCTTAAAAGATTTAAATGCAGCATTTGAAACCGGATACACCCCTCCTGCTCTACACCTGTTCAGGGGAGAACTTTATTTTGGCCAAAACAATTTTGAAAGAGCGATAGAGGATTTATTGGTTGCCGGGCGCTATGGCGCTGTTGAGGCCCAGGCTAATCTGGGGCTCATCTATAAAGAGGGGGTTGGGGCTAAACAGGATTATGAGGAAGCCCTGCACTGGTTTTATCTTGCGGCAAACCAAGGCCATCCCCTGTCCCAGTACCACTTAGGCATCATGTATTATTATGGAATGGGAACAATCCAAGACCGTATTGAGGCCGCAGGGTGGTATCAGAATTCAGCTGAAAACGGAATACCGGAAGCAGGTTATTATCTTGCTTTAATGTATGAAAATGGCATTGGAATATCCAAAAACCAGATTGAATACTTAAAATGGCTGAATCGATCTGCAGATATGGGATATGATCATGCCCAATATGAACTTGCCCTCAAGTACCGTTATGGAGACGGTATATCTGAAGATGTGGATAAGGCTGTTGCATATCTTGGATTGGCAGCCGAACAGGGCCACTTAAAAGCCCAGTTCGCCATTGGTTTGATGTATGATAAAGGCGTTGAAATCGAAAAGAATTATGTCCGGGCCTGTAAATGGTACAAACTTGCGGCGGCTCAGGATCATCCATTGGCACAATTCAACCTTGGGCATATGTATCAGACCGGAAAAGGTGTTGAAAAAGATTTATCAGAGGCTGAACACTGGTATCGAAAAGCCGTGGCATCAGGTCATCAACACTCTTTTTCAATACTTGCCAGCTTTAAAAAACCGGATTAGTTCTCTTATCTCGTTGATCCAGATTCCTGGCTCTTTTTTCTTCGGTAATCCGTGGGAAAGCGCGGAACGGGAGACTCCCGGCTTTATTCGATTTTTTTGCCCGCTGTATGGGAAATCCGGTCCAATACCCAGTCTGCAAAGGCCTTCTGATTCACCCTTTTGATCTCTTTGCGGATGAGAGGAATGTCCAATTCAGCCCTGGCCATGGTCTTGTGGCCGCCGGCAGAGCCGAATTTCCCAAAGGCCTCTTTGGCGGTTTTTCCGGCACCTTTTCTCAATCCGTCATTGCGAAGGATAACAATGAGTTTTTTTTCATAGACTCCTGAAATCACACTCCAGTTCACCCGGGCAATGGCCAGGAAGAAATCCGCCACCACCACCAGTTCGTCGGGTTTGGAAATCATTCCGGCGTGGTAAAAGGCCCGGTTATTGATGACCCGTCTTTTTTTAATGGCGCAGCCTAAAAAATCCAGATCGGACTCCGTGAGCAGAGCCCTTTCCACCTTGGTCACGATATTCATGTCTGCAAATTTATACAGGTACTGAAAGGCCCTGATATCTCTGGATGAGGCCTGCCGGGTAAAGTCTGCTGTATCGGTTTTGATGCCCAGCATCAGAGCGGCCGCCAGTTTGGCTGAAGGTTTTATCTTCAGGCTTCTTAAATATTCGGTGAGGATGGTGGCACAAGCCCCGTAGTCGGGGCGGACATCTGAATACGGGGCATCATCTGCGGATTTTGGATGGTGGTCAATGATGACATCGTAACTGAATCCGGTAAAACATTCATTATGGTCGGGCTGGGAATCGATGATGATAAAACGGTCAAATTGCTTTTTATCGATCTCTTCCAGAGGGACCAGGCCGGATTCGGTAT
>PIVQ01000988.1 GCA_003354055.1 Desulfobacteraceae bacterium
GCTGAAAAAAAGGTGGGAGAAAAAATCAACTTCAGGCCGACCGTCAATTGCTCAGTGGAAAGCGCGGATGGAGAAAACTCCGGTTCAGGATGAACTTTCTATGATTTCCAAGGAGATCTTAACCTCTGTTAGGGGAGAAAAAAGACAAAAGGTCCTGTCAATGATGCTGGGTGATATTAATAATAAAATGGAAAAACTGGACCGCTCAAACCGGGACGATATGCCTAAGGAAGCTGAGATTTTTCAGTTGGTCGATCAAATTCAGCAAATGGAAGATCTTATTGAGGCATACTTAGGAGATCAGCGCGAATTGTAATTATGACAGCACAACTCGATAAACAGCAGATGGAGTCGATTGAATCGAAAATCCGGGCCAAAACCAACCGGTTTGATTTGGTCTCTTTGATAAGGCTATTACGCCATATTGGATACCAGGACAACCAGATACGGTTTAAAAGCTACAACAGCCAGGTTTCCCAAAAGGGACTTATCCATGACATCATGTTCAGAAAGTGGCCTGAAAAAATGGTGGTTTTGACTTTGAACCTGGGTCTGCTTGCCCCCCAGACACCGCTGCCCAGTTATTTCCAGAAAATTATCGATAAGAGAATGATTGATGTTAACACGTTTTATCAGTTCATCAATTTTTTTGACCACCCCATAGCAGAAAACTTGATTAAAAGCGTCATGCCCGAGAACAATACAAAGTTGTTTCCGGACTGGGAAAGAACCAAACTCAACTTTGTAAAAATGATGGATTTAAAATCCGTTAATACCCTTTACTGGTTTATTGCCCTTTATTTCCCGGAACTTGAACTGAGGGTGGATAAAACAAAAAACCGGAGGGATATTGTTACCAACCCCTTTGTCTTGGGAAAGGCTGTGTTGGGTGATACGGCAACATTCGGCGCCCAGACAAAAATCGTTACCCAGGGTGTCAGGATAACGTTTTTCGCAGAAGAAGAAAGAACAAACAAGGATGTGCCCTGGCCCAAAGAAATTCGTCAGAGGCTTGAAAAATATATATTCCCGGTCCTGTCTGCGGTAGGGGTGGATATCCAGATTCTCCTGGTTATCAAATATCAATATGCCTGGGCAAAATTGGAACAGAACTCTTACCTTGGATATGACAAGATTCAAGGCGGTAAAAACCAGCTGAGAATGATTAAAATCTTTTATGGCCACCTGATTAGTTAATAATACAGACTATTCTTTTTAACGAAGATAGTGATTGACCATTTATAAGCCAATAAGCCAACTCAAACGGAGACTAACATGGATAAAACCCTTTTGCTGAAAACTTTCGTTGTACAGGAGAACCCGGGGCTGGCCCTGACAGATCCCAGGTTTAACGAGTTGAGTACCCATATTCAGTCCGGAGACTTCAAAGAAGTGGCCAATCTGGCCGAGTCCATTATTTCCGAAGAAATTTATGATATCCGGGTCATCTGCTATTTTCTTTACGGCGTATTTCTGGAACACGGGGCTGCAGGGCTACAGGAGATTTTTCAATCCATTTTGAATATTTTTTCTGAAAACTGGGATGCTGTAGGGCCGGTTAAAAATAAGGAAAAGCAGGTGACCAACAGCATCAAGTGGCTCCTGAAGCAATTAAATCGGAAGATTGACTACGAAGAGAAAAAAGAAAGTGCGGAATGGATCGGCTGGCAGCAAGAGACAGATACCGATACTATTGAGGGGATAATTGATCTTTGTGGAGAGGTTCAAAAAACCTTGTCCCAGCAGTTGGAAGATCTTGCCTCCCAGCTGGTGGACGGCATTTCAAGCTTAAAATCCTGGCTGTCTAGTTTTTTAAGGCTGATATATAAACCTGCGCCTGAACCTGAAGAAGAACCAGCCCAGGACGAACCGGAACAGGTGGCTGAAACGCCTGCTGCGGCCAGTGCTCCAACAACCTCTGTGGCTTCGGTACCGGCAGGTCAGGGAAATTTTCACCTTACCCAGCTCCACAAAAAAATAGCCGCTTTTCAGTCATTGATTGAAAAAGAAAAATTTGAACAGGCATCTCTGGTGGCTTTTGACATTGACCAGATTATAGAAAATTTTGATCCCAGGCTTTATTTTCCTGAGATTTTTGCTGACTTTTCCCTGCAGTATTCTATGAATATAAAAGAGATTCTGACCTCAAAAAAATATGTTAATTCAGCAGAATGGAAGGCATTGAAAGAGGTGTATAAGGTTGATATTGACAGGTTTGCCGCAATGGATCTTGACCTTGATTTTTCTCAAATTCAGGTTGAGACCGGCGTGGATGACGACTCGGGCTATGATGACGGCTATGTGGATTA
>PIVQ01001869.1 GCA_003354055.1 Desulfobacteraceae bacterium
CCCATGAATGCCATTCTTGGCATGAGTCACCTGGTGCTGAAAACAGATCTGGCGCCAAAACAATACGATTATATTAAAAATGTTCAGTCCGCTGCCAATTCTCTTCTGGGCATTATCAACGACATTCTTGATTTCTCAAAGGTGGAGGCTGGAAAGCTTGAACTGGAGTCCACCGACTTTCACCTGGAAGAACTCTTAAAGAACCTGGCAAACCTTGTGGGAGTAAAGGCCGAAGAAAAATCCCTGGAACTTTTGTTTAATGTCCATGGGGATACCCCCACAGGCTTGGTGGGCGATCCTCTCCGTCTCAATCAGATTCTGATCAACCTTGTGAACAATGCCGTGAAGTTTACGGAGACCGGTGAAATTACGGTCGGTATCCGGCCGCTGGCACAGGATGACACGACAACAACCCTTGAATTCTCCGTAAAGGATACCGGCATCGGCCTTACCCGTGAACAGCAGGATAAATTATTCCACGCCTTTTCCCAGGCAGACTCCTCCACCACCCGCAAGTACGGCGGTACCGGCCTGGGGCTGACCATTTCAAAGGTGCTTTG
>PIVQ01000989.1 GCA_003354055.1 Desulfobacteraceae bacterium
CCCTGGTATCCTTTTTGCTCTTATAAGATGCTGAAAGGCAATATTTAAACCAATACCCCCAAAGGAGGCAATCATGGAAACCCGTACTCAGAAGACCCAAGCAATGGAAACTCCCTGTATCTGGATGCAAGCCGGTGTTGTTAAGAAAAAAAACTGTAACCATTATTATGACTGCGCCACCTGCAAGTTTGATACGGGCATGATTAAAGTGGCAGCCGCAGGCAAACACATTACCTGGCAGGAGGCCATGCGCAGGTTTGATTCCACGGATAGAACCTGCCGCCACGCCCTGACCGGCCGGACCGGCCACAGAATCTGCCCCATGAACTATAATTGCGACCATTGCGATTTTGACCAGACCCTTGAAGATACCCTTTCTCCTGCCACAGCCCAGGCCGTTACCGATTTCCATGACATCAAGGGATTCAAACTTCCCACAGGCCATTTCTTCCACTCAGGCCATACCTGGGCCCGCATTGAAGACGGCGGCATCATCCGGGTGGGCATGGATGATTTCTCATTCAAGGTTTTGGGCAATCCCGACCAGCTGGAACTTCCCCTCATGGGTCAGGAGCTGAATCAGGGCAATGCAGGCTGGGGCATGAAACGCCATGACAACACCGCAGATGTCCAGTCTCCCATAAACGGCGTGATCACCAAGGTCAACCCGGATGCCAGGAAAGATGCCAGCCATATGGGGGATGATCCCTATTCTGCTAACTGGCTCTTCACAGTTCATAACTCAGATCTCAAAGCCACAGTCCGTCCCCTGATGGATGACAAAAAAAGCCCTGAATGGCTTGGCCATGAAGTCGCCGGCCTGGAGGAGATGATCGAAACGGTGACAGGCCCCTTAGCTACCGACGGCGGCACCCTGACCCATGATGTATACGGCAACTTGCCCACCCTGGGATGGAACGCCCTGGTAAACCGGTTCCTGCACACTTAGATCCCCTAAGGAACCTGGTTAAAGCACTTACAAACGCGGCGGGTTTCCCCTGCTCTCGTACGATCAAGCTGTTCCCGCCGCTCTCGCGTTTTAAAAGGAGCTTCCCATGGAACTTCGCACCCATAGCACCCAACAAACCACCTCTGCCTGCATATGGATGCAGGCAGGTGTAGTCCCCAACAGAGCCTGTGTCAAAGACTTTCATTGCACGGGATGCCGGTTCAACCTGGCCATGACCCGGGTCTGCCGGGACAACCAGCTTGCCCGGGAACGCAATGAACCCATCCGTCGCAGATCCGGAAAATTTGTGTTCTGGCAGGACAACCTCAACAAACGCCCCCTGGCCAAACGCCCATGCATCCACCATATGAAAGGCAGGATTGATTTTAAAACCTGCCCCAAGGCCTATCATTGTGTTGACTGCGAATTTGACCAGTACTTCCAGGATCAATTCAAGGTCTACACCCGGGTAGAACAGATCAACTTCAACGATGTCAGGGGATTTGCCGTGCCGGCCGGCTATTACCTGGCCACCGGCCACACCTGGATAAAGATAGAAAGCAACGGCATGGTCAGCATAGGCATTGATGATTTTGCCGCCAGGCTTTTCGGAAAATTTGATACCCTGGCAGCCCCCCTAATGGGCAAAGAACTCACCCGGGGAAAACCAGCCTTTACCCTAGGCCGGGACAAAAACACGATAACATTCATGTCCCCGGTATCCGGTGTGATCACAGGCATAAACACCCATGCCCAAAGAAATCCCGCAGGCATTGCCAAAGCCCCCTACACAGACGGCTGGCTCCTCACCCTGTTCTGCCCCAACCTGAAACAGGATCTCAAAGCTCTGATGTTCATGGACACCGCCACCCAGTTCATTGACACCTCAGCCAGAAATCTCCATGATTTTCTTGAAGATAAAACCGGTCTCAAGGCAGCCGACGGCGGAGAACTGGTCCCCGACATCTATGGCAATTTGCCCGATGTCTCATGGGAAGAGTTGGTAAACACGTTCATGATCTCATCCATGGAATCGTGAGACGGATCATAATTCTCATTTATCCCAGGGCCAACATCTGAAATTTATTCAGAATGTTGAATGCCCTGGGAAAAGAACAATTTTACAACTATAGTAATTGTCAAAAAAATTACACATAATTTTCCGGAAACATCGCCCTTTCAATCAATTCAATTATTATATGAATGACCTTAATATGCAGCTCTTGAACTCGGTCTGCATATTTTCCTGCTGGAGTGCAAATTTCAATGTCCGAGATTTTTCCTAAAAGAGATCCATTCTCCCCAGTTAAACCAATAACCTTGATACCATTTTCCTTTGCGTACTTAGCAGCAGCTAAA
>PIVQ01001870.1 GCA_003354055.1 Desulfobacteraceae bacterium
GAAATCATCCAGGCGTTGGACGAACTTAACTATCACACTCTTACGCCCATTCAGCGCGCAGCAATCCCTGCTGTTCGTAAAGGTAAAGACGTTTTAGCCAGTGCACAAACTGGTACCGGTAAAACTGCCGCGTTTGCTTTACCTATTATCCAAAAATTAGTTGAGTCTGAACTCAGTACTACGAATGCGCCTCATGCATTAGTCCTTGCGCCAACACGTGAGCTTGCAGAACAAATTGCAAATAACTTTAGAGATTTTGCAAAGCATACATCGCTTAAAGTAGTGAGCTTATTTGGTGGTGTGAGCACTGCCGGCCAAGCAAATTCTTTAAAAGAAGGTGTTGATGTTGTTGTTGCAACACCTGGTCGTTTATTTGACCATATTCGTTTAGGTAATTTAAGCCTTGCCAGCGTTAAACACCTTGTTCTTGATGAAGCTGACCGTATGCTTGATATGGGCTTTATTGAAGATATGCAAAATGTAATTAAAAGCTGTGCAGAAGAGCGCCAGATTTTACTGTTCTCTGCAACATTCCCAGCAGCAATTAAACAATTTGCATC
>PIVQ01000990.1 GCA_003354055.1 Desulfobacteraceae bacterium
AGATGAGGAGCCGATCCAAGAGACGCTTCTGGAAAACTTCATTCAGGTTACGGTTTCCGAGGATCTTACCCAGGCGTTTATCAAGCAAAAGGCACCGCTTGTGGCCAGGGAAATGCTCACCCTGACCAGCCTTTTGGATCTATTACGTCAAAAGGATGTCAGTTTCGGTATTCTTGACGATAAGGATCTTGAAGCATGGGTTGCCGACTCCACACCGGAAAGTGATAATTTTGCAGTGGCCTTAGGCGAAAAAGCGGTTCAGGGAATAGATGGGAAGGTCGACTATTTCTTTGAAACCGATTACTCCAACCCCGGCAAACTAATGGAAGACGGACGGATGGATTTCAGGGACCGGGGAGAAATTCCCTTTGTGAGCAAGGGGGATCTTCTGGCCACCAAGACCCCGATCCAAGAGGGTAAGGAAGGCATAAGCGTTTCCGGGCTCCCCATTCTGATTGATGAGCCGCAGGATCCGGTATTCCTTGCCGGAAGCGGTACCCGGCTGTCTGAAGACGGGCGCAATATTCTTTCGGACCTGGACGGCCAGCCCCACCTGGATCCGTTCGGTGAAGTCAGTGTCAACCCGGAACTTCCGATTAACGGAGATATAGACTTTGAAACGGGGAATGTAGATTTCAACGGGAATATTCTCGTTCAGGGCACAGTAAAAGAGGGATTCCACGTTAAAGGAATTAATTTGACTGCCAAAGAGATCGAAGGGGCTGTCATTGACGTTGCAGGAGACCTCTACATTTCAGACGGCATCACAGACGCAAAAATCACATCTAAAGGAAGCATTTTTGCAAAGTTTATAAACAACTCCCAGGTTTCCGCATTTGGTGATCTTGTGATCCAAAAGGAAATCATTGATTCTGAAATTCTCCTCAGCGGCCGATGCGAGAATCCAACAGGGGTAATCATTGCATCAAAAATCACTGCCAAATCCGGAATAGAGGCTGGAAAAGTTGGGACGGAGACGTCAAAGCCCTCTCTGCTGAAATTAGGAGTGGACGACCACCTTGAAACTCAGACTGCTGAAATTGAAAATCAGCTTGAAGCATCTGTTTCAGAGCTTCAGGAGATCAGAGAACAGATAAAAACCGTAGAGACGGAAGATCAGGATCTTTACGGCCAGATTACTGAAAAAGCCCAGGCCCAGGAAACGGCCCAGAACCGGATGAAAGAAGTCAAAAAAGAATTGGATGAATTCAAAAAGGCTCAGGACGAAACCGGTATCTCCCATTCCATAAAAGATTTCAAAGCCCGGTCCCAGGAAGCTGAACGGGCAGAGCACGATCTGAATCAGATTTTTGAAACCCAGGACAGATATGCCAGAGAAATTGAACGCTTTAAAGCCAGGCTAAACAAAATTGAAGAGGCCAATAAAAACCTTGTTCTGAAGAAAAAAGGAATTCGGGCGTTTGCCGAAAAGACCAAGGCAGACCCCAGTATTATTGTAAAAGACAGTATTACTGCGGATACTGCGGTCATGTGTCCCAACGTCTCATTGACCTTGCTGGAACTTAGAAGCCGGTGTAAAATTTATGAACATGATCAGGAAGAGGACGGGTTTCACTTTTTTGAGATGGAAATCTCAGATTTATAGTCCCCTGCCTGCTTATTTTCAAATTCCCCCCCGAGTGAATGGTAGTATTCTCCTTCTTCCTGCCGCCCCCGTTTAATACACCCATTACCGTAGACCAGGCATTTTTTGCAAAGCACCTTGACCGCCGCAACCGTCTGATTCTCTGACAACACCTCTTCTCTGATTAGGTTTAAAATTGAGGCGATCCTATACTTGTCCTGGGAATGGTTTGCAGACAACTGATCTTCGTGTCCCCCATGCTTAACGGTACAGGGGGAATCAATCAGATAGACCGGAATATCCCGGGAAATACGAAGCCAGAGATCATAGTCTTCACACACGGGGAACTCCTCATTAAAAAAACCCCTCAGGTCAAATAATTCGCGGCGCATCATCACGGCAGACGGGCTGACCAGACACAGTTTGAGCGAAGGTTCAAATATCATGCCCGACGGTTTCTTGTGCTTGACCTTGGGGTTGACCCGCCGGCCGTTACGAATCCAGATCTCTTCTGTCTGACAGATTAAGGCATCGGGATTATCTGAAAAGAATGCGATCTGCCTTGCAATTTTATCCGGAATCCAGGCATCATCGGAATCCAACAGGGCAATAAAATTCCCCTTGCTGTGCCGGATTCCAAAATTTCGGGCGGCAGAGACTCCCTGGTTGGATTGGGTCAACACCCGAATTTTACCAGTGTACCTATCCAGCAGATCCTGGG
>PIVQ01001871.1 GCA_003354055.1 Desulfobacteraceae bacterium
CGTCAAGCGGCTGATTTTGATCACAGGCGATGGTAACAAGAGGCGTTACATTGTGCTGCGAACAAGCACTATTAAAGCCACTTTGTAGTGCTTGAGAGTCGCTTAAAGTAAGCTCATGGCCCATAAACGCAATATGTGTAACCCCTTGCGCCAGCAAATGCATGCAGGCTAGATGGCTTGCTTTTTTATAGTCAGGTAACACACACGGAGCAACGCTAAAGGGGACTTCGCGCATTAGGGTAATGACTTTGTGTTGTTCACTGAGTGTATCGAGCCATTTGCCGCAAGTATGGGCAACGGGGCAAATAATAAACGCAGCGGCATTGTATTCTTTTAAATTTTTAACCGCATTTTTTTGTTGTTCAAGGCTACTATTGCTACTTAAGATCATGGCTTGCAAGCCATTTTCGTTTAACAAGTGCTCTAGACTCGTGGCAAGTCGTGCCATATATGGATCGTTTAGGTTGTTTATTATTATTGCGACTAAGTTAGATCGCCTTGAGCGCATTGCAGCCGCATCGCGGTTATAAACATAGCCCAGCGCATCAATCGCTTTTAAT
>PIVQ01001872.1 GCA_003354055.1 Desulfobacteraceae bacterium
TCGTCATAGGATTCAAATCCGATTGAAGCCAGCAGTATCCGGATGTTTTTCTTTTGGGCGGTTTCAAGGGTCTTCTCCAGGGTTTCATATCCTTTCAGGAAATAATCCGCCCGCATGGTTAGGTTGATCTGGGACAATTTAATTTCGCATTTGCCGGCCAGTTCCATCACGCGTTTAAGTTTCGGCAAAGGGCTTTCATTGATCAGTTCAAAAGCGAGCTTGCCGCCGTCGGAAAGTTCCGGCAGGCAACTTATCTGTGACTTTATCGCTTCGTCTCCCACCGCACCCATATATCCCTTATCCTTGGCCACATCACAAAAACTGCATCCTTTTTGTTGAATTGTGATTTGTTCCTGCCGTCCTTCTATCATAAGCCCTTGGGGATAATCGATCTCAATGGTCTTCTTCCTGGCCGCATGGGGACATCCGATCTGCTGCAGAACCTGGGCACAGGTGATTGGCATTTGCTCAAATTGTTTTTCTTTTAATCGGTGAATATTGCTCCAGTCAACCCTGGACAGCCACCGGTCTTCCCACGGGGCCGGATGATTTTCCTGTAT
>PIVQ01001873.1 GCA_003354055.1 Desulfobacteraceae bacterium
AGGAATGGCCAGGGGCAGGAGCAAAAACCGCTCAAACCACTGCCGTCCCCAAAATTCGTAAAAGGAGGTCAGCCATGCCAGGGAGATTCCCAGTACGGCTGTTGTAAATATGACCCCAACGACCAAAACAGCTGTGTTCTTCAGCAGATCCGGCAGAACATACTGCCTTAGATGGACCCAGATCTCATGATCTGCACGAAATCCAGAGATCAGAATAAACAGAACCGGAGACAAAGTGATCAGGGCAATGAGAACCGTCAGGATAAAGTTGCGCTCTTTTTTTAAGGATGGTGTCATTTTATTAGATAATCACCGGTTGACGAACATGGGGGTCCGTCAACCGGTGATCTAAAGTTTATTTATAACCGGCCATGTCCATGAGTTTAATTGACTGGGCCTGAAGCTTACCGGCCCGGGCAAGGTTGAGTTTGTTTTCTTTAAACTCACCCCAGTCTCTGACATATTCGTGGGGGGAAACACTTTCGTTTACCGGGTATTCCATGTTGGCATCTGCAAAGATTTTCTGGGCATCTGCCCCGGAAAGCCACTCGATAAAACG
>PIVQ01001874.1 GCA_003354055.1 Desulfobacteraceae bacterium
CGTAGTAATCTAACGTCATTGAAAAACCGTCAAGCCATTGTGGCTCATAAACAACACCAAATGTTAACGTATCTGCTTCTTCAGGTGTTAAAGCAGCATTGCCACCCACAGTTACTTCAGCTTGATCGTCTGCACCTGGGAAAGTTACGCCATCATAAGAAATAGCTTTGCCTGAGTATAACTCATCAACTGTTGGAGCACGGAAAGCTGTTGAGCGCACTGCACGCATCATTAACTCATCGGTAGCGCGCCAAGTTAAGCCCAATTTCCACGTATTATCTGAACCAAATGTACTGTAATCAAAGGCACGGATTGCAGCGCTTAACTCAACACTGTCAGCGAATGGTGCATTTGCTAGCAATGGTATTGCAAACTCAACGTACGCTTCATCTACATTAAAACCACCACTTGTTGGATCTACGCGAGGGTCGTTCCCTAATCCTTGAGCAGCAATTGAATCAGGATCTTGCCATGCTTTTTCTTGGCGATGCTCAATACCGGCAGCAAATGCAGCATAACCTGCTGGTAGTTCAAACATTTCACCAGAAAGAGAACCTGA
>PIVQ01000247.1 GCA_003354055.1 Desulfobacteraceae bacterium
CCCCTTGATATAAAAATCGTCCATAAGTATACCAATGCCAACCGAGGCATATATATGGTGGGAAACAATCTGGCGGATTTTTATACCTGCAAGACCAATGTAGACAATCTGCCGGGACTGATGCTTGCCCGGCACCCCATGTATGAAGGTAAATTCTATGCCTTTTTTAAAAAAGACAGGATAAAAAACTGGCAGGGTGTTGCCACGCTTGCCAACCGCAAGGTCGTATGGCGGCGGGGATATTACAGGGCTTCTGAATTCGACGTGGATATTATCATAAGGGAAACCAATTCAGGGGTGGCTGCCGTAGGCCAGGTGGTTATTGACCGCGGAGATTTTTATATTGACGATCTGAATCTGATAAAGGAGTCCATATCAAAAAGCGAACACACCATTAATATGGATGACTATCAGATTGAACCGGTTGGAAAAAGGACCTATCACCCGGTTTTCAAACGATCAGACCGGGGAAAACATATCATGGATCTCTATGACAGGGGTATGGAATCCCTTTATAAATCCGGGAAATTATTATCCATATTCAAAAAATGGAATCATCCCTTTCCGGAATACGACATCCACTGAGTCCCGCCACCCCGCTGCCCCCGCTTTTTTCAAAGTGTCGCCCCATGAAAAACTAAGGCCCGGATTCAGCCATGGCTGAAATTACCTGGCCAAGACGTTTAACAGCCGGCTCGGCCTGATCCGACCAGTTGGCGGCATTGAGCCGGATAAAATTCCGGTATTGGCTGCCTGCAGAAAACAGATGACCAGGCGTGATGGCAATCCCCTCACCCAGGGCTGTTTTATAAAGTGCCAGGGCATCGACACCCTGTGGCAATTCAATCCAGAGCAGATAACCGCCCATGGGATCCGTCACCCTTATATCATCGGGGAAATACCGGAACACAGCCCGGCGAAGGTCCCCCATCCGCTGCTCATATATCCGACAGATCCGTCGCAAATGCTGGTGGTATTCTCCTCCGGCCATGAAGGCGGCTACAGCGGCCTGGGGAAGCGTTGCCGTTGCCAGACTGGCGCTGAACTTCAGCCACTCCACACGCTCACGAAACCTGCCCGGGGCAGCCCACCCCACCCTCAGCCCCGGAGACAGGGTCTTTGAAAAAGAACTGCACCAGAGTACCATGCCCTTGGTGTCAAAGGATTTGGCTATAAGTGGACGTTTGGGCTGGTAGTGGATATCCCCGAAAATATCATTTTCAATCAACGGGATATCCCGGTTCAGGAGCAGCTTCACCAGTTCTTTTTTCCGTTGGTCCGGCATACAGCTTCCCAGAGGATTGTTAAAGTTGGAAATCACGATACAAGCTTTGACAGAATGGTTGTCCAGGGCGAATTTCAGGGCTTCAAGACTGATGCCTTCCCTCGGATGAGTCGGAATTTCCAGGGCCTTTAACCCAAGATTTTCCATGTATTGGAACACGTCAAAGCAGATAGGCGATTCCACGGCCACGGTATCGCCCGGACGACAGATAGCCTTGAGGCAAAGATAAATAGCCTCACCGCAGCCTGCCGTTACCATGATTTCATCGGCCTCAAGACTGCATCCGGCATTGATACCATGCAGTGCGATCTGCCGGCGGAGCTGTTTATCCCCGCCAGGCGGCAGGTAAAGGCCGGACCGGTCTCCCAGGCGTCGGCCTGCTGCAGCCATAAGCCGGTTCAGTTTGGCAGTGGCACTGAGGGCATGGTGGGGATGGGCTGCCCCCAGCTGAACCAGGTCGGGATTCATCGTATCCCTCAGGATAATCATCGTGATTAATTCCCGCATGCCGACTGTGCTGGGATCAGCTTCCGGATGTGACAGGGCGGGTTCCGGAGGCGTTGTAGGCAGCCGGGTGCTGACATAAAACCCCGATCTTGGCCTGGGTGTGAGCAGGCCCCGGGCCTCCAGCCGGTAATACGCGCTCAAGACCGTACTGATGCTAACGTTCCACTGCCGGCTTAAATTTCGAACCGAAGGGACCGCAGCCCCGGGGCCCAACACCCCGTCTTCAATAAGCTTTACAAGACGATCCGCCACTATTTGGTACTTTGGTATCTTTCCCATGAATTCACCAGTACAATTCAAAAGTTTTTCAATAAGTACAGAACATAAAATACCACAATTGTAATGAATACAAAACGAAAGTTTTGTGGCTGTTATTCATTGACCCACCCGCATATACTATAGACCATAAAAACCCCGAATCAGACCTGACAAAGGAGATAAACCAATGAAAAAAAACCGCACGGCTGTTCTCATGTTGTTTGCCGCGGCTATATTCTGGAGCACCTCCGGAATTCTCATCAAACTGGTCTCTCTCCATCCCATGGCCATTGCCGGGTGGCGAAGCCTGATCGCAGGCGTGTTCATTCTGGTGGTCTGCAAAAAAACCGTCAAGATTTCCTGGGACAGGTCAAGCCTGGGCGCAGCCTTTTGCCTGGGTGCCTTTTGCATCTGTTTTGTAGGGGCCACAAAATTGAGTACAGCTGCCAATGCCATTGTACTTCAATATTCAGCCTCTGCCTATGTGGCGATTCTTGCACCCTGGTTCCTTGGAGAGCCGACCCGTCGTCAGGACTGGTTCATCCTGATCCTGGTAGTCATAGGGATCGGTATGTTCTTTATGGATGATCTTTCCATGGAAGGACGATGGGGAATCTTTCTGGGTATTCTGGGATCTTTTTTCTGGGCCGGCACCATGATTTTCCTGAGAAAAGCCAAGGACAAATCCACTGCCTGGCCCCTGAGCCTGGGTAATTTCATGGCAGCCGCCTTCTGCCTGCCATTCATGTTCCGCCAGATGCCAGGCATGACGGACAGCCTGGGACTTATAGGGCTGGGAGTGATTTCCATCGGTGCCGGGTATGCGATTTTTTCCTATGCCATCAAAGAGGTACAGGCCCTTGAAGCTGTCCTGATCTGCAGCATAGAACCCTTTATCAATCCCCTGTGGGTTTTTATTTTCCTGGGCGAATTGCCCGGCCCTGCAGCCCTTGTGGGCTGCAGCCTTGTCCTGCTGGCTGTCACGGCCCGGAGTGTGATGGTGGCGGGGGGAGAACAAGGCATTTCAGAAACAGCCTAAAATTGGCTATTTTATTACCTAATTATCTTGACATTAAACATCTTCCTAACCTATGCTTCGTTTGGCTAACATGTCTTTTTTATGGGGAAAACGCAATTTTGCTATGATCCTATCGCTGGAGGAGTCGGAACAAGGTCTGCCAGAAAGACTCCGGGGAGAAACGAGTGCATAACGAAACACGATTCAGAAAAACCAGCATCAATCCCAATACTGAAGTAGAATTCGATTCGAACACCTTGAGACTGTATTTGGCAATTGATGAGAATAAAACGCTCATTGAACTGTTCAGAGAATTAAGACTTACACAGGACGTATTTAAAAGGTGCATGCAGGACCTTTACAAGTTCAATCTCATAGAAGAGGTCGTAGAAAAAACAGATTATATCGAACCTGAGTTCATGGATCGCGTACACGAGTTGCTGATCGATCTTTCAGGCCCTCTTGGCGCTCTCCTCATAGAAGAAGCGGCAGCAGATATGAATACGGAAGTCAACCGAATACCAAAGGCAAAAATGAATACCTTAATTTCCAGGATTGCGGCGGCTATTCCAGGTACAAAACAAGCGACAGAATTCAAAAAGATCATGCTTGAAGAACTTAACAATTCGATCCAATAACTTTTCACGCGAGTGAATAGACACGTGAAAAGGAGGGCAACAATGATTCATAAAAAAAAGATATATGCTGCATTTATCGGATGCCTTATTCTGGCTATGACGCCATGTGGCTCAAAAGCAGACCCTCCTGACAGCGTTATGGATTTCGATCTCAAGGCAAGGCAAATGGCCTTTGAATGCAGGGATGAGGTCAAGGACCTGTTTGACGGGTATCTGGAAAGCAAGCAACTTACATTGGCCCGGCTCTTTGATACTTTTTACATACCAATCCAGAACACCCGCCCTCCGAAATTCCACACCTCATACGATAAAATCATCGAAGGTGATTTACGCCTCATCCTTGATGGGACGCTTGAACTTGACCCGAAAATTCTCTATGTCGTGGCCGTAGACCGAAACGGATACGTTCCGACTCACAACTCAAAGTATTCCAAACCGCTGACTGATGACCCCGGCTATAACGCAAAGTACAACAGAACGAAACAGATCTATAATGACCGAACAGGGCTTGCAGCAGCAAAAAACACCAAAGCCTTTTTCGTGCAGCGCTACAACAGGGATACCGGGGAAGAGGCCCACGATATTTCCGTTCCAATTTTTATCAAGAACAAGCATTGGGGAGCTGTACGTGTTGGGTATACCCAATAATCAAGGATAATACTATAATACAAGGAACTTTAGTGAGCATGACAAATTTTTTAACAGGTAGAATCGGAGTCAAGGTTGCTTTAATTGTCAATTTTTTTATCCTCATTGTCATTGCAATGGGGACGTATGTACTGGTGAACAATCAGAACAGGCACCTTGAAAATGAGTTGCGCTTTAAAGGAGAAAACCTTTCTTTCATCGGGGCAAAAGCCATCAGCACAATCATGAATGAGGCTATTGATAACGGCGCATTTACGGTAAAAGATGCCTTTGATACCGATTATCAGCCCATAGGCAATTTCGACCCGCCCAAGTATCATACCAAATATGATGCCTATCTTGACAAGGCAATACTCACATTACAGGATGACTTCCTGGTGGATGAAAGCGTGATTTATGCGGCGGCCTTAGACAGAAACGGTTATATACCTACCCATAATTCGCGGTATCAGCAGCCCATTACAGGGGATGTAGAAAATGACAGGGCAGGCAACAGGACCAAACGGGTCTTTAATGATCCGATTGGTTTGAAAGCCTCCCAAAACATAACACCCAAATTCCTCCAAGTGTATACGAGAGATACCGGGGAAACCAGTTGGGATCTCTCATCGCCGGTTTACGTCAAGGGCAAGCATTGGGGGGCGTTCAGGGTCGGCATTTCCCTTAAGGCGGTAGAAATGGCAAAGAAGGATTTGACCCTGACACTTATGGGAATCATGGCTGTTTTATTGTCAGCCTCCGTTGTAATTACCTTCCTTGTTGTCAGCCGTTCTCTTTTGCCGGTCAGAGCGCTTTCAGATACTGCCAACGGCCTGGCAAAGGGGAAAAACCTTGATCAAGAAATTACCGTCACAACCAATGACGAGGTGGGGGAGCTTCAAAAAGCCTTGGAAAGCCTTCGGCTAAGTATGCTCATCGCCCTTAGGCAAAGACGAAAATAATCCGCGTTAAGGCCTTCAGCCCGGTCGGAGTCGGCCTACTATGCCGTCAACTGGCGCACAATACGCCAAAAAGGCCGGGGACAACCCGCCCCCGGCCTTTACTCTTTGTATCCTGATTACTTAGGAAACTTCGACGAATTTCTTGCCGGGGACATTACACACCGGGCACTTATCCGGCACACCGGCATCAACGGTATGACCGCAGACCGGACAGATGTAGATACCGGCTTCGGGCAGATCGCCCCCGCCTTTTACCGCGCTCAATGCCTTGGTATACAGATCGTGATGGGTCTCTTCCACGGGCAGGGCATTTTTAAAGGAAGCCACAGCTTTTTTGTTGCCCTCTTTTTCAGCCTCAGCCACAAACCCGGGGTACATCTCCTTGAATTCATGGGCTTCACCCTCAATGGCAGCCTCAAGGTTTTCCAGGGTGGTGTTAATCCCTCCCATAGCTCTCAGATGGGCATGGGCATGAATGGTTTCCGCCTCTGCGGCGGCCCTGAACAATTTGGCGACCTGGGGAAATCCGTCTTTGTCCGCTTTGGCGGCAAAGGCCAGATATTTACGGTTGGCCTGGCTTTCACCTGCAAATGCTGCTGCTAAATTTTCCATAGTTCCCATAATATGTATCTCCTTTTTGAATAGATGGTCATCGTTTTTGTTTTCTTTGACTGGATTAGGTGCAGCGATTCTCTAAAGTATAATCCAATCGAATTTAAGATTCGCTGTAGTTCCGCAAACAAACGCCAAACTATACCAGATTTCACAGGCATTTTGTCAAAAATTTACCTTGACCCTGAAAATAATGGCTGGTATATGATTCCTTGAATTTTAAATATTTATCTGATTCAGGACAAAGAGCAATGGTAAAAAGCACGGCACCCCATACATCACCCGTTGAGCGGCTCCAGGCACGGCATGGCAGAAGAGATGTGCATGGCCACAGGAGCGCCTTTTTGTAACCGATCAGTTTTAAATATAGATTACCAAAAGCCCGCTTCGTAAAGAAGCGGGCTTTTTTTTATTTTGGAGAAACAGTATTATGTTGAAGTTCAGTGAATCACAGAAGAGTTTTTTAGGATTGCTGCTCACCCTGGCGATACCCATTGCATTGCAAAATCTTCTGACCTGCTCCATGAGTGTCATTGACATCCTCATGGTGGGCCAGCTCAATGAAACCGCCATAGCAGCAGTGGGCATTGCCAATCAATTTGTCTTTATGTTTATTGTTATTCAATACGGCATCCACTCCGGGGTATCCATTTTCACAGCCCAGTACTGGGGAAAAAAAGAGATGACCCGGATCAAACACCTGTCCGGCATGGGTATTCTGGTGGGACTTGCCGTGGCAGGCGTGTTCTCTTATGTGGCCCTGGTGCTGCCGGACAACCTCATCTCCCTTTTCTCAAAGGATGAGGCAGTAGTTCGCCTGGGGGCGGATTATATCAGGATAGTGGGCGTTTCCTTTGCCTTTTCGGCCGTAATTTTTTCATTCATGTGCAACCTGAGAAGTATGGGTTTTGTCAAGGTTCCCATGGTCTGTTCCATGGTGGCCGTTACCCTGAATATAATTCTCAATTACATCCTTATCTTCGGTCACTTTGGATTTCCCGCCCTCGGGGTCACCGGCGCCGCCATTGCCACCTGCACCGCAAAGATAGTCGAAAGTCTTTTCATGGTCGGCATCATATACGGGAAGCGCTATCCCCTGGCCGCCACCGTCAAAGAAATGTTCAGTTTTGACCGCCCCTTTTTTGGACGGGTCCTTGCCACCTGTTGGCCGGTATTTCTCAATGAGCTGTTCTGGGTCACGGGCATCAGTCTTTATAAGCTCGTTTATGCACGCATCGGTACGGAGTCCATTGCTGCCGTAAACATTGTAACCACCCTCGAAGAGTTCATGTTCATCCCTTTTTTCGGCATCTTCCACGGGGGATCCATCATGATCGGCAACAGCATCGGTGCAGGGCGAAAAGAAACCGCCCATGCATACGGGAAGTTTCTTTTGATCTCCCAACTGATCATGGCTGTCGGAGCAGGTGCTCTCATGATTTTTTCCCGGGGGTTTGTACTCTCTTTCTACAATATTTCCCCGGCCACCTATGAAAATGCCTATTATCTCATGCTGGTGTCAGGCCTTGTGTTCTGGACCAAAACAACTAACTTCACAAATATAGTCTCCGTGCTCAGGGGCGGGGGAGATACCCGGTTCGGGTTTTTTCTGGACCTTACCGGTGTCTGGTGCATCGGGGTTCCCATGGCCTTTTTTGCCGCCTTCTACCTGAACCTTCCGGTCTACTGGGTCATGGCCCTTATTGCCGTGGAAGAGCTGTTCAAGCTGTGTGTAGGCATTCCCCGGTTCTTTTCAAAGAAGTGGATCCGAAATCTTGTGGAGGCTTGATGGTTTAACTGCTATCCCCTGACCTTTGAGGACGGAGAACTAACCACCATCGGGAGGTGGAGCCGATGTAAGTGAACTGAAAATTTTTCGCCAACCGGAAAAACGGTTTATTTACAATAATTGTTTTCGAGCCTGAACACGTCCCATTTTGTAATCGGATTGAATCCAAGACTTTCAATAATGTCACCCCCCAGGTTGAATGCCCTAAGTACTCTCATTTCAACTCTGGAACATGTTTCAGCCATTGACTGGTCTATGGCATGGTTCAGCAACAACAACTTATTTTTTGGTGATCTGAACGCTTCCCTCAAATAGATATCTTCTATATAAAACACTGGTGATCCTGTATAGCTTGCAAATTTAAAACTATATAGGTAAAAGCCGACAGGCTGGTCTTCAATGAAACTTAAGAATGCATATGCAATCGGATTCTTGCTTAAAAAGGCACTGGCATAAGAATCCCTTTGGGCTGTATACAGCTCCTCCTGGTTTTCATCCGCTGCCAGCTGATAGTTCAGGTCAAATAAAACATCAATATTTGATTCTTCGACTTTAATAAAATTCATGGATAAAACAAATTTCCAATTTTAAATTAACATCTTGGAAGAAAATCATTTCCCGGAAAAAAACGCAATAGGATATATTTTTGGTTATAGCCCACTGATCAGCACCACCTATAGAATTGATAAAACCTATAAAAATAATCAATTTGTTAAACTCTTTGGAATTTTATAGGTATTAAGCCTGTCTGAGTCCCTTATTACAAGGTCCGACCATCTAAAAACAGGAAAGCAGATCAGAAACAGGTAAAGGCCTTTTTTAAAGACAAGAATATTCAACCGGTGAAAATTGTCCTGAACAATGGCGGTTGCAACAACGGCAGCAGCCGGTAAGCGAGGCGACATTGCTTTGAAAGTCCATATCTACCCCAAGATTGAACGCCAGTTGACTGCTCTGGAAGCCCGGGCCAATGCGCCAGCCTTTGCTGCAGAACGGGCAAGACAAATCATTGCTACCCTGATCCGGGACGGTAATCTGACCAATTCAGGCCTGCTTCGGCGCAGGTCTGACAGACGGGTAAAGAACTGCCTTAAGTTCAATCTGGGAAGCGGATTCCGGCTGGTATGCATCAAGGAGAAAAACCATCTATTTGTTATGTTTGTCGGCCATCATGATGCCTGTGATACCTGGCTGGATACCTATAGGAAAAAACGCCCTCATAAAACAGACCGGAGCATGATCGCTTTCCCGGTAGATACAGACCCAGGCGGCCATACCGAAAAGAAGATCCGGCCCGTTACAGATGTAAGTTTGACGGAAGAACCAAGGTTTCCAGAGATCAGCCAGAAGGATTTACGACGGGTATTCAACGGACTTGTCAGTTAAGGATCGGCTCCTAAATCACTTGATCTTTTGTAACGATTCCTAAACAGCCCCCCACTACATATGGCATAGAATTTGATTATTTACGTATAATCAGATAATATTTTGTAACATCTGTATGCCATCTGAGAAAAGGGAGCACCACTATGCCGGGTTACTGTGTCATAGATAGTAATAACCGCAAACGAATGGGAAAAATAATAAAAACAGGGTTTCTTGCCTTTTTTGCCCTGGTGTTATCGATTTCGCCCCTAAATGCCCGGGAGATGGTTATTCTGACCTGCGAAGAACCGCCGACGAATTATGAACACAATGATAACATCGTTGGCATCAGTGTGGATATTGTCCGGGCAATCCTTGATCAATTTAAAAAAAAGAATGAGGTAAAATTGTTGCC
>PIVQ01001875.1 GCA_003354055.1 Desulfobacteraceae bacterium
CCTTTTACCATAACCCTCCCCGGGGCAGGAGATGTCGAATTTAAATTAGATGAGGTAAAGCCTTTTACCAGCCAGGTCGATGATGCCGTCATTGCCGAGGCATTGGGTGATCAATTTAAGTCCAAAGAACGCTTTTCCGTTCTATTCCTGGGGCCCCAGGATCTTGCCTATGAACAGGGCAACTATTTGGTGTCCCAGAAGGCAACCGGGTTTAAGGCTGTTTTTTTTCTGGTTCCTGTCCAGGGTGCATACTCCAAGGAGGACAATGGCGTCCATATCTATCTGGAAGCCGTCTTTAATTAGAGACTGTAACCAGCCCCCAAAAAAAACGGGAACCCTGACCGGGTTCCCGTAATCTTTGTGTAATACCTTTAATAGGGATAGCTTATACTGTTTTTTGTGTCGCCCCCTGTTTTATTCGATTTTGATCTGATTTTGTCAGGGAAGCGGCTTTGGCATGGGCGATCTGCTTTTCAATTTCCTGGGCTTTTTTTGCAATTTCAGCCTCGGTGGACGGCCATACCATTAAATCATAAATTCCATCCACATGGACAAATC
>PIVQ01000991.1 GCA_003354055.1 Desulfobacteraceae bacterium
GTTAAATAAAAATGATCCTAAAAAACATTCAGAAGCATTAGAGAAATTAAAAAATTATAAGGCTAAACAACCCTGGAGAGAATAAAGAGAAACATATAGGGATAGGAACGCCCATCACTGAGCGTCCCTCCCACACCACCGTACGTACGGATCGCGTATACGGCGATTCGGCTGATCAGGAAGATTAAATTCCAGGCAGGAATAATCCAAGAGACAAGAAATATTGTTTCGGCAAAGCGATATTTACCCACTTGACTTTACTCATACGCCAGTGTTTCTTGCGGGCATTGCCGCAGATTACAGCGTCCCTGTGGGACACTCCGCGCTTTTCCAGGTTCCGTATTTTAGTTCTGGGATTTTTCCACTGTTTCCAAACAAGACATCGTAACCGTCTAACAATCCAGCTATTTAGACTTTTGAATATGAACCTCGCTTCAGTGACTCGGTAATAATTCCACCATCCTCGAAGATACCTATTCAGTTCCTCAATTACCTGTTGTATGCTTTTCCCACAGTTGCGGTCTGTGAGTTTCCGGACTCTGTCCTTGAAACGTTTGATCGTTTTCTGGTGAATCCGGATCTTTGTCATTCCACACATACAGATAAACGTAAACCCAAGAAACTTGCGTAGCCAAGGTCGACTGACCGCACTTTTCTCATTGTTTACCTTGAGTTTTAGCTTTACGGTTATGAATTTCGTGATATTTGCTTTGATACGTTCTGCAGCTTTCCTGCTTTTGCAGTAGACAACAAAATCATCAGCATATCTCACGTAGTGAAGCCCTCTGTCTTCCAGTTCCTTATCCAATTCATCGAGTACGACGTTGGAAAGCAACGGCGATAGAGGACCGCCTTGAGGGGAACCTTCGGTTGATGGACTTTCCAGTCCGCCAATCATTGTTCCAGCAGTCAAATAACTACGTATTAATTTTAGTACGCGTTTATCCCTAATCCTCGCCGCCAATCTGCTTAAAAGACGGTCATGGTTAATTCTGTCGAAAAATTTTGACAGATCCATATCAACAATATGTTTGTATCCGTCAAGCAGGTAGCTTTTCGCCCTCAATATGGCATCCCGTTGTGACCTTCCCGGTCTGAATCCATAACTGAATTCCGAAAAGGTTGGGTCCCATATCTGTTCTATGATTTGGGCAATTGCTTGCTGAATCAGGCGGTCGAGAACTGCGGGTATTCCCAGCAAACGAACGCCACCGTCCGGTTTGTCTATCTCTTTTCTTCTAACCGGTAAGGGGCGGTGTTCACCATTCAATATGGTTTCCCTGATTTTAGTCCAGTGCCGTTTCAGGTATCCGTCCAGTTGTTCGACTGTCATACCATCGACCCCTGGGGCTCCCTTATTGGCTTGGACTCGCTTTAATGCTCTAAACATATTTCTCCGTTCAAGGATCATTTCCATGAGCTGGAGGTTCTCTCCCAGACGTTCGGCAATCTGTGACGCTACGAACATTTCCATCTGCTGTGGCAATATGCCCATAAGTACACACCTCCTATTTGTCATTATCATTTACCCGTACCATTCAGTCCGGGCACCGTTCGGGCCTTTCACCAGGGTGAGTCTCTTGTTACGATTAACCCGCAGGTATTCTCGCATCTCGTTTCCTCCGGTTACATTATGCCTTCTGCTGACTTCTCTCATACGGTCAGGACAGGTTACCCTGCCCTCAGCCAATTTCCGTCGCACGCGACTTCCCAGGGCAGATGAGAGACCTCCCGGGGTAAACACATGTCTTTCAGCACATGGGCGTCGAGTATACGGGCAGAGCTTAAGATGGATAGAGGGCTTTGTTTTGTGTTGCAAACTCGCCCCGCTCGTGCACGCCTGACTCGTTTCCTGTTCGTCACCCCATGCTTTCGCGATACCCTGCCTCAGCAGGGCTACTGTCTTCCGAAGCACCGTCACCGGTACCCCGTTGTGATATCGCTACACCCTTCGCCTCCATCGGGCTGGGTCTAAGACTTGCCAAAGATATATATTCTTGATATCTTTGGCTCACTTTTAAGAACATGTGCCGTACCCGGCACACAACAATGCCTTGCACCGGATTGCTATTCCGCTGGCGCTTCATAGCAACCGGTGAAGGCCACGTTCGGCACCTGTAATTTTTTTTTCAAGATGAAAATATGAAAGAACGTATTTTAAATCCTGTAAGACCAGAAGATATTGTCAAAGAACTTTTCCATGACAATTCAGAAGTGATAGATGAGTTTTCAGGTCAATTTTCCAAAGAACTTCTGGAGTTCGCTGAATTGTTTTCAAAAGCATATAAGAAGTATTTGGAA
>PIVQ01001876.1 GCA_003354055.1 Desulfobacteraceae bacterium
TCCATTTCTATTATTAATTAGTAAATTTATTGGATTCATTTTAATATTATATCAATCATTTAGTTTATTCATATGTCTTACTATATTTTTAGTTTTTATTTATCAATCACTTATTATTCTATTAATAGATATCTGGGAAAACAACACTTTATAATGATGAGAAGATAACAATTCTATATTTACTAAGATGACAACTAAGAATATGGTGTTTTTAATTATTTAACTTGGTGGTTATTAAAAAAGAATATAATACTACTATAATTATTACTAAATATCTTACATTTAATGAATTTGATGCCAGAATCTGTGAATTTGACCAACTCTATGTTATTTGATTCAATTGTTTTATTAAAATATTTAACTATTAATCCATGAAAACCTACAAATCCTTTAATTACGATAATACTATATACAATAAGACAATACTTTAGGTTATACAAAACTATATTATATTATCTTATACAATAGGACAACAATTAATGCTATTTACCTAAATGACATACCTTTAAGTACGAATATGGTTAATAAATAATGGTGATATTCCAAATAATGTTATGG
>PIVQ01000248.1 GCA_003354055.1 Desulfobacteraceae bacterium
ATCGGTTCAATCTGTATCCACTTTTCATTTGAAATAGCATGTCTGTTCATAAACAGAACAAAATCATGGTCTATTTCAAATGTCTAGATTTTTCTCAACTTTTTTAGAAACAGCCCCTAATAAAAACCCGGAATGCTCAAGGCCGATATCAGATCAGCCTTGAGCATTTCCACGATTTATAGGGATTCTTCATATTCCTGTTTTTTGACAAGGGATTTTAAAACCGACACCAGTATTGTTCCGGTAAACAGCATCAACAGGGCAAATGATATGAATGTAAAAGTCATGCCCATTGATGTTAGCATTATAGTGCCTGCAATTCCGAAAACGGATAGCCCAAGACCGTTACCGATACCAAAATATGTTCCGATTGCCGTGCCCTGTAGCTTAGGTGAAATGATTTCACTGATCACTGAAATCCCGACGGTTAAGAGGTAGCCGTACATTCCTGTTGCCAGAGCCCGGGCGATCAGACCACCCCATTGGCCCGGTACATAGAGCATGATCAGGAACTCGGCAGCCATATAAAACATCCCGAGTCTGATGATGAGAAATCGCCTGTCCCCTTTGCCGGCCCCTGCAAAGGGAAGCATGGCTGCCTCAACAATTCCGGCGGTTGCGGCGGCAATTCCCCAGAAAGCGATATTGCCTGCATTTTCAGCAAAAACGACATAGGAAAAAATCTGTTCAATCACCGCCGTGATCCCTACCCCAAGGGTGCCGATGATAAACAATATCAAAAAAGCCTTATTTTTTAATACATCTAAAATCCGGCCCAGTTCTTCTTCCTTGGGGCCGATTTCCGAGATCGGTACATCTTCCACGAAAAAGGCTATAAAAAATGCAATCACACCGCCGACAATCCCGATCCAGAATATTGGAAAGGTTGAACCGCCTGCGGCTTTGGCAATAAATCCCCCTGCGACCGCCGAGATAAACAGGCCAATGGATAGAAACATCCTGAAAGTCCCCAGATTATAATTATACTTCATGCAGAATTTATTGGTCAGCTTACCGATCATGGGTTCGCAGCCGCCATATAAAAGACCGCCCAGGACAGGGGCCACAATACTGATCACCGCAGGCTCCCTGATAAAGGTACATGCCGCTGATAATGCAACACCTACCAGGGCGATAAGGGCCACAACCAGGCTGTCGTTTTTTAATCTGTCGGAAATAAATCCCCAAACAGGGGCTGAAATTCCAAGCACGACACCTGTCGCAGCAATGACCAACCCTGCGCTGTCCTCACTCATGGCCAACTCACCAACCAGGTGGGGAAATATATAGCTAATGACTACCCCAAAGGGTAAACCCAGTGCCAGATACAACATTCTGTACATAAACATAACAAATCCTTTCTTGAAAAATTAATTATCTGATGCAGAGTCAAGGTGGTCACAGCGTGACGCTTTCAGGTTCATTTAAGCTTTCTGTATTTAAATCCGAGGCCTAATATTTTGAGGCAAATCCCTCGTCCGCAATATCCAGAGCAGCACTATTCCCTGCCATAACAATATCCATTTTTGCCTTTGAAACGGGCAGCACCGTATGGATAAACGACCTGGCACTCTGGATCATGCCTTGATAAAAGGCCGCATCCTTTTTTTTTGTCCTCCCCGCAAGCTTCCGGCTTGCTACAACCGCGCGCCATAGAAGCATCCAGGCCATGATCATGTCGCCAAAGGCATCCATGAAAGGATGGGCATAGGCAAAGGCTATGTTGATTTCTTCCGACATGACTCGGGTTCCCAGTGCCCTTGCTGTCTCCATGAGTTTATCCACTGCAGCGTCCACGGTTTCGGCAAGGGGTTCAAGTGCTTTGATTTCTCTGGCCAGGGCAATGGTCCCTGTAATTTTTGCCAGCAGGTCCATGACTGATTTTCCTTTATTCTGCCCCAACTTCCGCCCCAAAAGGTCCATGGCCTGGATCCCGTTGGTGCCTTCGTAGATCTGGGTTATTTTGCAGTCCCGCAACAGCTGTTCTTGTGGATATTCTTTCGTAAACCCATAGCCGCCGAACAGTTCCACACCCAGGCTGCAGATTTCAAAGGACCGATCTGTGATATACCCCTTGGCAATCGGGATCAGAATGTCTATGAGGCCCTGATATGTACTTTTATCTTCCTCAGAATCTGCGACCTTTCTCATGTCTTCCAGAAAACTCACATAAAAGAGAAGACTTCTCATGCCTTCTGTGTAGGATTTCATGGTGAGCAGTTTGCGCCTGACATCCGGGTGCCGGATAATCGGAACTCCGGCAGATCCTTTTGGTGCTGTAAGTGCCTGACCTTGTACCCTCTCCCTGGCATAGTTGAGGGCATTCAGATAGGAGGCAGAGGCACAGGCAAACCCCTGCATGCCCACGGTCAACCGGGCTTCATTCATCATATGAAACATGATCCGCATACCCTGGTTCTCCTCTCCCAGGAGAGTGGCCCGGCATTCGCCTCCCTCCCCCAATGACAGGGAACAGGTAGGACTGCCGTGGATACCCATTTTTTTCTCAATGCCCGTACAGACGACATCGTTAAACTCTCCCGGGCTTCCGTCCTCATTCACCCGGTATTTGGGTGCCAGGAAAAGAGAGATCCCGGAAGTGCCGGCCGGAGCCCCTTCGATTCTTGCCAGAACCGGATGGATGATATTTTCAACAAGGTCGTTTTCGCCAGAGGAGATAAAGATCTTGCTTCCGGTGATGGAATACGTGCCGTCCTCGTTTTTCACGGCTCTGGTGGTCAGAGCACCCACATCCGTACCGGCGTCAGGCTCCGTCAGGAGCATGGTTCCACCCCATTCCCCGGTGTACATCTTTTCAAGATAAAGGGATTTTTGTTTGTCCGTACCGAATTTTTCCACAAGTTTGCCTGCCCCATGGATAAGCAGATTGTGAAGCATAAAAGGATAATTGGCCCCGTTAAAATAACAATTGGCTGCCATACCTACGGTTTTCGGCATGCCCTGACCGCCCACCTGCGGGTCATCACTCATGGCCAGCCACTCCCCCTGATTGTATAATCGGTTGACCCTGTGAAATGATTCCGGCACCCTGACCTTTCCATCTTCAAAACGGCATCCGGTTTCATCCCCTTCCCTGAATACGGGAAGCATCTCTTTGACAGCCAGATTCCTGGCCTCTGAAATCACCATATCGATGGTCTTTTTATCATAATCCTCAAATCGCTCATGCCGGCTGAGCGCTTCCACTTCAAGTTGTTCATGAAGAACAAAGTCCACATCTCTTCTGTCTGCAATCACCTGTGCCACAATAGTCTCCTGTTTATAGATTTAATCCGGTCTGCTGTCCTGGGGACCCCAGATATGACAGCGATACAAGTTCAATAGTAAAATGGGATTAAGTGCAACTAGCGGGCCAGGTTTGCAATTCCTTTGAAATCTGCTTTTCAAGGGAGTACTAAGATATTGCCAGAGAAAGAGTGATGGTGATAAACTAGACTTTGATCCGACAATGTCTAGACATTTTACCCAATGAATCCTTTCCTCTTAATGCCTGAAATATTCTATGTCAAAACCATATGATAAAGTCACTTTTCAATGCAATGAAACTTTGTCTATGATTCAAGCCGGTTAAGAAATTATGAATTCCGATTCGATGAATAAAATTCATGCAACCCTATACTTTTGGCACACTCTTTGTAAAATTCATAGATTAACGCAGTAAAAACAAAACTTAAGGAGACCCAACGATGAAACTAAGATGGCAGATCATTTTTCTGGCAGGTATAATGGCCCTTTTTAACCTATATCCGGCTTTTGCCAGGGATAAGGCTGATACGGTTTATATTAACGGAAAGATATATACTGTGAACTCTGCCATGGAATGGGCTCAGGCCATTGCAATAAAGGACGGCAGATTTCTAAAGGTTGGGACCGACAAAGAGATATTAACACTGAAAGGAGACCGAACCGTCACGGTAGACTTAAAAGGAGCCTTTGTCATGCCCGGCATCATTGACGAACACATCCATCCGGATATGGGGGCGGATAATTTCCTGAACATCTTCCTGAGTCCCACTGATTCCTGGGAAACGGTTACCCAAACCATAAAAGCATACCGGAAGAAAAACCCGGACAAAAGATGGATATACGGCGGGAACCTGAACTGGCTGATGGACAATGGAGAGAATATAGTGGATACGGATATTCCCTCCCATAAATCAGCGCTGGACAAGATTATTGACGATCGCCCCGTGGCCCTGTGGGACCAGGGCGTCCATGCCATGCTGGTGAACACTATGGCGCTTAAGGAGCTGGGGATTACAAAAGAAACGCCTGATCCGGCCGGTGGGATCATTGTCCGGGATGCTGCCGGAGAGGCCACAGGTGTAATCAGAGAAACCGTATGCACCCTGGTGACCAATTCCTTAGACAATTTTTCCCATGAACTATGGACCCGGGAGGGAATGAAGCCCTTCATGGAAGAGATGTCAAGCTATGGCGTTACTGGAATGAACGATGCCTATGGCACCCGGAAAAACCTGGAGGCTTACAAGGCATTACAGGACGAAGAAGAGCTGAATATGCGCCTCCATGTGACAATGGTCAGTCCCCTGGAATACAATAACAAGGATCAGGCAGCAGCTCAGGACCAACTGATCCGGAACCGGGCAGACTATGCTACAGACCTAATCCTTCCCAATGGGGTCAAGTATGTCCTGGATGGTTCTGCTGCAGGCAAAACCGCCGTCATGCTTGAGCCCTTTATCGGTACTGATTTTCGAGGAGACTTGCGGTATGATGTGAAAAAGGTTCAAAAAGAGATAGGGGCATACGAAAAACTGGGTCTGGCAGTTAAAGCCCATGCCATCGGCGACAGGTCCATCCGCCTCATGCTTGACACCCTGGAAAAATTGCCGCCCAGAACCTCGGGCACCCGGCACAGCATTTCCCACGGTCCCTTTGTCAATCCTGAAGACATAAGCCGATTCGGCCAAACAGGCATCGTGTACGAGGCTTCCCCGGCTCTCTGGTTCCCCAATCCCGGTGCCGAGGTCATAAAAGCAGACATCGGTGAGGAACGCCTGGCTTTTGCCTGGCCCATTAAAGAATTGATTCGGACCGGTGCACTGGTCTCCTACGGATCGGACTGGACTGTCTCATTCTCACCCAATCCCTGGCCAGCCCTCGAATCCATTGTTACCCGAGAAAAACCAGGCGGTTCCGACAACACCTTTAACGGCAAATTCGCCGTAGAGCTATCCACTGCTATCCGGATATTTACCCTGAACAGTGCCAGGGCTATCGGCCTGGATCAAGAAACAGGTTCCATTTCAGAAGGAAAATCAGCAGACATGATCATCCTCGACCGGAACCCGTTTACGGCATCTGTTTATGACATTCATCGAACACAGGTATCAAAGACAATTTTCAGGGGAAAAGAGGTTTACAGCCAACCCAAAAAATAAAAAGAACCAACGCATGAAAGGGCTTTTGGAATGTCATTCTGCCATAATCCCCTTTCATGCTGCGGTGTAATTTAAGAAGACAAAAAAATAGGAAATTAAAGCAAGGGCACAACCCCTGAATCCGGTAAATTGATAAGTTTGTATTGGGTTTTAAAAAGAGCTTTTATATCAATTTTATCGATTCCTTCTTTAATTTTAATTTTTAACTGTTTCCCTCTTTCATTTCTCTGGACAAACAAAGTGGTCTGCAATTCCATAACCGGAAATCTTTGGTAATAGATGCCTTTTATCTGCAATTGCTGAATTGTCTGCATGGCAGATACACGCTCCCAATAAAATGCATCTACCCTACCTACAGTCATCATACGGATCAGGGATACGTGATCGCCGGAATCATAAAATTTTTCCCTGGAAAGGCCGGTTAACCCAATCCCCATCTCAATATTTCCTCGTGGGACGCCAATTTTATTCAGCAAAGGATAATTTTCCGGAATGACATTGGCCTTGTGTGTCGAATACATATCAGCGATAACCCGCAACTGCCAGTCTATGGGGAGCGCATAATTCAAAAATGCCTCTGACTCAAATTCAGTAATGGCCGTTCCAATCAAGTCAGCTTTTCCATTATTCAGATTTACCTTTGCACGCGTTAACGGAACAATGGTAATCTTGAAATCAAGGTCCATCACTTTATCAAGCTGCTGCAGCATTTCGATAATGGCCCCCTGTTTATCCGCGGTTATCCAGGGAGGTAGAGGTTCAAGGTTTACCCGGATGGTTTCGGCAGAGACATGCGCCATCATGGCGGAAACTAAAACAATAGCCGTCAGCCATATTTTTTTCATGATATCCCCCTTTTTGTGGCCTTAAACTTATTTGACTTAAATTCCACGGACAGAATCATTTGTTCTTGGACGGCAAATTTATTGTCGTAACGGACTTTTTTTTATAACAACGGCGATGATGTTCTGGATCGTAGCGGTATCATTAAAAGTAGTCTATCCCCTAGTTTTTGTCAAGAATCGTTAAAATGCTACGTTTGAAAAGAGATAGGGATCTATGAAAAACAACGAATGGTAAATACCCTGAGCCCGGATCTAAACTTGACTGAGGCCCCCTTCCTTCCCCATGACCGTAGTTAATTAAGCGTATGTCAGGGTACACAGGACGCAGAAATCCGGAACTGCCACAGCTTTCTGTTGACTTTAAGCCATCTGGTTACCACGGTATCCACCTTTCTTTTATCAACATCAACCTCATACACCAGTCTTGCAATCGCTTTATTATTAAAATTAATATTTTTTAAGGTTTTAAATGCACAGGGCCATTTTTCCGGCATACCCGACCATGCCGCCTTCTTGAGCCATGCGTCCTTCGGATTTCCGCAATCATAGAGAACTTTCTGATTAACACCCCATCTTTCCACGGTTTCACATTCAGGATGATATTCGGGAAATTCCACAAATTTACCAGGGACTTTGGCCTCCACCCAGTTGGGTGTCCAGTTGAAAAAGACAATGGGTTGCTGATTTTCAAATGCCTCCTTCACCCTTTTGTTCAGCAAAGCCACCTCAACCATCTTGAATTTCATTCCAAGAGCACTGATTCTTGCCCTGTCCGGTCTTTCCCAAGGGCCGGTCAGGTATTTCATAGGGCCGGGTTTTATCCGTGGTAAACAGGGCATAGCACCTCAACCCTTTCCCTTTACGATTTTTTTGTAGGCTTCAGGTGCGAATCCATAATGATCTGCTTAGCAAGGCTTTATTAGCTGAATTCCTAAACTTTTAACATATTGTAGTCCAAAACATCCAAGGTTATTTTCTACCACCCCGTCTAAACGTTATAACAAACACATTGACATCATAACGACTTGTAATTAATATAACAATCAAATGCTTGCTAAAACCTACAACAATTACACTTTAAGCCCGGGAGATTCATATGACCATTGAAACACTGCCTTTAATTTCTTTTGTACTTATCACAACCTTTTCACCGGGACCGAACAATATATCCAGTGCATCCATGGGGATTCTCTACGGGTATAAGAAAACCGTTTATTTTCTTTACGGTATTACCGCAGGTTTCTTTGTTGTGATGATCTGCTGTGCTTATCTTTCCAGTACCCTGCTCGCCCTTATTCCGGCGTCTGAAAAATATCTAAGGTATATCGGTGCCTTGTATATTATCTGGCTGGCCATTGGCATTCGCCGTTCAAACACCACGTTTCAGGACAAGACTCAGCCGCCAAAGGCTTTCACAAAGGGATTTGTTCTGCAATTGTTCAATCCCAAGGTGGCTGTATACGGATTAGCGTTGTTCTCAACCTTTCTGGCCCCGGTTTCCGGCCAACTCGATACCTTAGCTGTTTTTGCATTGGGATTTGCCCTGACCGCCTTTATTGCGACATCAACCTGGACACTATGCGGGGCTGCTATAAAAAACAAATTAAAAAACGACACTTTCAGAAATAGAATAAACCTGGTGTTGTCCCTGATGCTGATCTATACGGCTGTGGATCTTTCAGGGATATTGAGTGCCGTATTCCAATTCGGGATACTTTGATTGATTTGATACAAAAACTTGCCCAAATCCTAGAACAATTCAAAACCACCTCAGAGTATAAAAGTCTTCTGGCTGAGTGGGGTATAGAATTTTAGTCTCCATCGCTCCCCACCCTGCCCGACTCTGCTTTTATTTATACCGGAGCTTAGGAATCGTTACAAAATAACTTGATCTAAATTATTTCCAAAACCCCTTAAAAGACTGGGTATTTTGAAAACAAAAGATCAAGTAATTTTGGATCCGATCCTTAATTAAAGCCATAGCGAAAACGATCTGAAATGCTGCCCGTAATATTGATATCTTTAAACACAGTTTGCATAAGACTCATTAAAAACCCCATCTTGTCTTCCGGCGGATAAACCGGTACCAGCTCTCCGTCAATGCCGGCAAGTTCCCCGGCCCATTGGACGGCATCGTCAAGATTGCCCAGGCGGTCAACCAGCTTTAGTTTCAGGGCTTTCTGGCCGGTGTATACTCTTCCGTCCGCAAGATTAGCCATGGTTTCTTCTTTCATATCCCTGGCGCGGGCTGCATCAGAGACAAACTGAGCATGGAGTTCATCCACCAGTTCTTGAAACAACGCCTTTTCATTTTCTTTGATCTCACGAAGAGGGGATCCCATATCCTTGAATTCTCCGCTTTTGATGACCACCGGAGAGATACCGATTTTTTGGGCTAATTCCATGAGGTTGGCATATTCCATGATGACCCCGATGGAGCCTGTGATGGTGCCGGGATTGGCCACAATACCCTGGGCAGCAGCCGCAATATAATACCCTCCCGAGGCGGCCACGGATCCCATGGATGCAATGACCTGCTTTTGATCACGGGTCTTCATCAATTCCCGGTAAATTTCCTGGGAGGGCCCGATACCGCCGCCGGGGCTGTCAATCCGCAGAATAATGGCCTTAATTGCCTCATCTTCCCTGAACATCCTGATGTCATCGATAACCTCTTTGGAAGACATAATGGGGCCTGTGACCTCAACCACACCGATATTTCCCTCCTGAGATCCTATGGTATCTGTCAGTCCGTTATTCATCATGCTGGAACCAAGGATAAAGAGACTGACCAGACCTAAAAACCCCAGGGTCATGCAGCCGCAGATAACGGAGAGAAAAAACAAAAAGGGGTGACGCCGTGCATACATGATAATCAATTCCTAATTAGTGGTTGAACGAAAACTTACCCATCTGCCGCGTTGCTGCAAAAGTATGCCAAATATAGAATCGGGCCTCATGTACAAAAGTACACTCCGGTTTCATACTTTCTTGGTTTCTGACCTTTAGGTTGCGCCTTGCATATGGGCAAGTTTTCATCCAACCACGGGTTTGGGTGATTCAAAAAAAAAGGCCGAATAAACCCATTTGGATTTATCCGGCCCTGAAGCAATCTGCAATTAAATTAAATCAACTGCATTAATCTTCTTTATCTGCGTCTTCCTGGGCCTTGTCCGCCTC
>PIVQ01001877.1 GCA_003354055.1 Desulfobacteraceae bacterium
GGACAATTCACCTCCACTGGCCATAACCTGCTGACTTCCAGTATTCATTTTATCTGTGGCCTGGCTGACATCAGTAATATCCTTGGTTACTTCTCCGGCCACAGCTGAAGTCTGATTAACATTTTGATTGACTTCTTCCAAACCCACGGCTGCCTGAGACACATTGTTTGCGATTTCCTGAGTTGTGGCAGACTGTTCTTCAATTGCAGTGGCCACGGTTGTTACAATGCTGTTGATTTCATTAATTACCTCAACTATTGACTCAATGACGAATACAGACTCCTTGGTTATAGTCTGAACACCAGTAATTTTGGAGTTGATCTCGCTGGTTGCCTCTGCAGTTTGATGAGCAAGCACCTTGATTTCTCCTGCCACAACAGCGAAACCTTTACCGGCTTCGCCCGCTCTGGCTGCTTCAATGGTTGCATTAAGAGCCAACAAATTAGTCTGCTCGGAAATATCTGCTATGGTATCAGTCACTTTGCTGATCTCCGATGCTGCGATCCCAAGGTCATTAACTTTTGCAGAAACCTCTTTTGCAGTTTCAACTGCTCGTGT
>PIVQ01001878.1 GCA_003354055.1 Desulfobacteraceae bacterium
ATTATGTGCTTTTGTTTTAGATACGTTATCAGTTGTGTAACCGATTGGTCTAGGGTGTTTTTACTTGTATCTAAAATTATTTCTGGATTGTTTGGCACTTCGTAGCTTGAATCGATACCCGTGAAGTGTTTTATCTCTCCAGCGCGGGCTTTTTTGTATAAGCCTTTTGGATCGCGACTTTCGCATACATCCAGTGGGGTATCGATAAATACTTCGATAAATTCGCCGTCGTCTACTAGGCTGCGCACCATGTCGCGCTCCGCTCTAAAAGGCGATATAAACGCAGTAAGTACTAACAAGCCAGCGTCGGTCATTAGTTTTGCGGTTTCGCCTACGCGACGTATGTTTTCAATACGGTCTTCGTCGCTAAAGCCTAGGTCTTTGCATAAACCGTGGCGTACGTTGTCGCCATCGAGCAGGTAAGTGTGCGTACCTTGTTGATTAAGCGCCGCTTCTAGTGCGTTTGCTACGGTGCTTTTGCCAGAGCCTGAAAAGCCGGTAAACCATAAAATAGCGGGCTTATGTTTTTTTTGCTCACTACGCTGTGCTTTTGTCGT
>PIVQ01000992.1 GCA_003354055.1 Desulfobacteraceae bacterium
GAAAACTTGCCCATATGCAAGGCGCAAGAAAGTCTGAAACCGGAGTGTACTCTTGTACATGAGGATTTCAGACTTTTGCAGCAACGCGGCAGATGGGTGAGTTTTCGTTCAAGCACTAAATAAAAAAACTTAAACCAGGAGAACCACTGCCATGATACCCGTAAAAATGAAAGCCTTTTTAGAAGACGCTCTGCCCAAGAGTGTATGGCAGAACCGATTGATCACGGACGGCCCCTTTTGTTTTCTGGAATTCGGACCCTTGGATGTAGACCGGCTCCAGCGTATGGGCATCCGTGTGGATCGTCTGGGACCGCGCCTTGTCACCTGTATGTGGCATAAGGAAAGTCCTTTAGAAATCGGCGGATATCTGGTGGTGGACAACCTGGCCATGGGACAGCCGTCCATGGGCGGTACAAGGATGCTGCCGGACATCACTCCGGATATCATCCATAACCTGGCCCGGGGCATGACCCTGAAAAATGCCGCAGCCGACCTACCTTTTGGCGGTGGAAAATCCGGAATTGTATGTCCTGAAGGTATGGATGACAAGGAACGCCACGAGATCATCAAAGGCTTCGGTCAATTGCTCAACCGGTATAAGGAAATCTATATTCCCGGACCGGATGTGGGCACCAATGATGCGGACATGAAGACTTTTGCCATTGAAAACGGTCTCAACAATGTGGTGTCCAAGCCTGCGGATATGGGCGGCAACCGTATTGATGAGCTTGGCGGGGCAGCCAACGGGGTGGTGGTGGCCTTCAAGGCATTGATTGAACACCTGCCGAAACTCAGGCAGCTGCCCCAGTTTAAAAATATGGAAATCCCTTCTCCACGGGATCTGGATGTCCTTATACAGGGATTCGGGGCTGTGGGGGCCCATGTGGCAAGAATATTCCATGAGTATGATCCTGAAAATGCCCCGCTTATCAAGGGGGTCAGTGACGCCACAGGCTACCTGCTCAACCGTAACGGCCTTCCCTGGGAACAGTTATTCAACATGTGGCAGGAGTCCGGCGCCGTGACCCAGGCCTATTACCACGATCATATCATGCACGGCGAAGGTAAGGCTATGACAGATACAATCTATTCCAACAGCGCAAGCAACCTGCTCACGGAATCTGCCTTCTGCCTGGTACCGGCCTCACCGGTGTTCAATTACCTGGATGTAAACGAGAAGACCTCCCCCTCCATGACAACAGACCGCATGGGACGCTGGCGGATCATTGTGGAAGGGGCCAACACCTATTCCCCAAATCCTGCCAGAAAATCGGAACGGCGGCGTATGGAACGCCATGTATACAGGGACAAGGGCATTCTAATTGCCACGGATTACCTGGTCAACTCAGGCGGTGTCATTTATGCGGCCCATGAACGGATCATTCCCACACCGGAGCATCTGTTTATTCCCAAAGATCTTCTGGGGCATCCCAAAGGCATCGGCCAATGGCTGGATAAAAACCGTGATGATTTCAAGGCCCTGGCCGAACTGAGGCGTAAAGCAGCCGTAGAAAAGCTTGAAACCGTGATCCGAAGAAATATGGAAGAACTGGTGGACGGTTTGTGCAAGGATGCAGACAGTCTGCCCTGTGAAATTGCTGAAAAGATCAGTATCCAGCGGATCGCCTCCATGGAAAAATCCAGAACCGCCCGGGATATCATGGCAGACGGCCCCACCATAAGTCTGGATAAAAGCATTGCCGATGCAGCCGATCTTCTGGTGGCAGCCAATGTCTCCATTGTCACGGTGGTCTCGGAAAAAGGAAAACTCATCGGCATTGTCACCAATTGGGACATTACCCGGGCCATGGCCCTGAAGCTTCCCATGGACGCCCCTTTGACCAAAATCATGACAGCCGATGTTATCTATACCGGACCTGATGCCACCATTATCGATTGTATAAGGATGCTGGAAAATAACGAAATATCCGCCATGCCCATTGTGGAGGACAACCAGGTCATCGGTGTAATTTCCGGAGATATTCTGGCAAGAAGGACTTTATTCCGGCTGCTCCAGACCATGAGTTGATCCGGGAAGGTTTGATTTTCCGGTATTGAATTTCTTGTGCGAATACCGTATTTTGGCACCCATAGGAGAAGATGTCCCCAATGTTGACAAAAAGGAGACCAAACTATGGGTGCCGATGTTTTTTTTATGGACCTTACCGCCACTTCCCGGGAGAACCTTCCCCAGAAACTTGCACGGCTGTTGACCACCGCCGGAATCAATACCACTCTTTCCGAAAACGACCTGACTGCCGTTAAGGTTCATTTTGGAGAACAGGGCAACAC
>PIVQ01001879.1 GCA_003354055.1 Desulfobacteraceae bacterium
TCGGTCAGTGACAAAGTAACCTATGATGCTGTTCAGCTTTTTGGAGGCTATGGATATATGCGGGAAACTGTCGTTGAAAGACTTGCAAGGGATAATAGGATCCTTTCCATCGGAGGTGGTACCACAGAAATTATGAAGGAGATTATTTCTAAATTGATGTAGCCCTATAGCCCAAGATGCAGCCATTGCTATCTACCAAACCTGGAGCATTTTTTTTACTTAGGAATCGTTACAAAATAACTTGATCTAAATTGTTTCCAAAACCCCTTAAAAGACTGGGGATTTTGAAAACAAAAGATCAAGTAATTCTGGAGCCGATCCTTAGCCGTTAATAATAATTTAAGGAGTTTTTATTATAATGGAAAAAACCATTAATGAAGTATTTCGTAATCGGGTAGCGAAATTCAAGGACAGGATAGCCGTAGAGAAAAAAAAAGATGGAAAATGGGAACAGATCACCTGGAACGAATACTATGATAAATCCAGCGCATTGGGACTTGCCCTGACTGAAGCTGGTGTAAGGAAAGGGGATCGTGTCTCACTCCTTTCTGAAAA
>PIVQ01000993.1 GCA_003354055.1 Desulfobacteraceae bacterium
GTATCCAATGATGAAACCCTGCTCTATGCACCTGAGATCAAATTTTTTGCCACCCAGGTGGAGACCACAGAATTTCTGGAAACAGAGATCAAGGGAATGTACGTGGCCGGAGACGGCCCTGGGGTTGCGGGAAATATTGTTTCTGCGGCTGCCACAGGACTGATTCCTGCCAAGCGAATCATCGAGTCCCAATAGGGATCAGTGAGTCCCAATAGGGATCAACGACTCCCAATAAAAAAAGCCGTTAACGGGTAATAACCACCCGATAACGGCTTTTGCATATCTTAATGAAGCCGGGGTGTTATCTATTCCGGATAATAAATGGCGCAGGCATCGTCTGATTCCCAGGCCATAACCCTTGATACCAGAACGTCTTCCTTCAGCTCTTTACCCAAAATACCCTGAACCTTCTCGGCAATATATACTGCTATCCGTTCGGATGTCGGCTGCACACCGTCGAATACGGGCAGTTCATTCAGATATTTATGATCCAACTCGCCGTCCACCACTGAACGGACCGCCTTTTTAATATCTCCGAAATCGGCCAAAACACCGGCCTGATTCAGTGAATCACCTTTCACACAGACTTCCACATGCCAGTTATGGCCGTGAAGATTTTCACATTTTCGTCCCACCATGGTCAGCTGATGGGCACCTGCAAATCGGGTCTTAACCTTTAACTCAAACATAGCCTGTCTAACTCCGCACTTATAGGTTCTTGAACAGATTTTTCAGTTTATTTGATATCTTATTGGAATCCAGTCTGTCAAATTCCTTGAGCAAATCTTTTTGTTTGTGATTCAGCTTGGTGGGGGTTTTAATGATCACCTTGATGATCTGATCTCCCCTGCGGCCGGTACGAAGAGATGCAATACCTTCCCCTCTCAGCCTGAAGCTGTCCCCGTACTGAGTGCCTTTGGGTATGTTGAATTGTTCTTCTCCCACCAGGGTGGGAATGGTGATTTCATCCCCCAGCGCCGCCTGGATAAAGGAAATATCAATGGCACAGATGATATCAATTTTATCCCGCTGAAAAAACTTATGGGGCTTGACATTGATAACCACATAAAGATCCCCCGGAGGACCATTGGGCGAGGGAGAACTCTCCCCTTCACCGGTCAGACGCAGCTTGGATCCCACATCCACACCGGCCGGAATTTTGACCTGGACTTTGCGGGTGATTTCCATTCTGCCGGCTCCCCGGCACTTGGCACAGGGATTGGGAATAATGGTGCCCCGTCCCTTACAATAGGGACAGGTGGTCTTGACCTTGAAAAAGCCCTGACTCTGGATAAACTGGCCTGTGCCATGGCAATGGGAACAGGTCTCGGAAGAGGTACCGGGTTTTGCACCGGAGCCCTCACAGTCATCACAGAGGGTCAGTTTAGGAATGGAAATGGTCTTTTCCGTACCAAATGCCGCCTCCATGAAATCAATGGTCATGTTGTACCGGAGATCAGAACCCCGTTGAACCCGGCTGCCGCGGCCATCCCGGCCACCACCGCCGAATCCAAAGAAATCCTCGAAAATATCCCCGAAACTTGAAAAAATATCTTCAAACCCGCTGGGCCCTGAATGCCCTGCCCCTTCCAGACCCTGGTGACCGAACTGGTCATAGATCTGACGTTTGTTCTCGTCATTGAGAACCTCATAGGCCTCGGACGCCTCTTTAAACTTATCTTCAGCTTCTTTATTGTCCGGGTTTTTATCAGGATGATACTTGATGGCCAGTTTTCTGTAGGCCTTTTTCAGTTCTGCCTTTCCGGTTTCCCTGGTAACCCCAAGTATCTCATAATAATCACGTTTTTCACTCATATCAATTCCGCTCGCATTCCAGCTCGTTTATATTGTGTTTATGCCTGTTGTATGATAGTTTTCCAACCTGCCATGGCAAATATATTAAAATAACTCAGATTCTCAGGTTGTCAACGATGAATGAAGAACTTGATTTTGTCAAAGAGATGTTTGACAAAATTGCACCCAAATATGATTTTTTAAACCGGCTGCTCAGTATGCGGCAGGATATTATGTGGCGCAGAGAAATGGTCGGCGCTGCCAAACTTAAACCGGATGCAAAAGTACTGGATGTGGCCTGCGGCACCTGCGATGTAGGTTTGGAAATCAGTTCAAGCCTAAGGGGCAGGGCTGCCATAACCGGCCTGGATTTTTCCCTGGGCATGCTGAACTTAAGCAAAACGAAACTTATCGGCAAGCAAAATACAACCATAGCCCTGGTCAATGGAGATGCCCTTAACCTTCCCCTTCAAGACAATCTTTTTGACGGGGT
>PIVQ01001880.1 GCA_003354055.1 Desulfobacteraceae bacterium
TAACTTCTATGAACGAATTTTATAATAAGAGTATTAATCGGGTTGTTGACTATATTCAAGCAAACCTTAGTGAGGATCTTTCTCTTAAACAACTTTCAGAAGTCGCGTGTTATTCAAAATTTCATTTTAATCGTATTTTTAGTGCTTCTATGGGGGAATCTGTCTATCAGTATATTAAGAGAGTACGACTGGAAAAGTCTGCTGAACTGCTGTTGGCAAATTCAAGGAAATCTATTACTGAAGTCGCGCTAATGTGCGGTTTTGATAGCTCTTCCTCATTTGCAAAAAGCTTTAAAAATCATTTTAAAATGACTGCGACTGAATGGCGGAATAAGTCAAACGACTTTTTTGTTAAAGAATCAACACCGGACCAAATTAAACCTGGTGAATTTTCCATTCATCATAATTCCCCAGTCTGGACGTATCATTTAAAAAACTCAATTCGACAGGTTTTTATTGAAGAGATCCTTCCTTTGAAGTTCGCCTACATTCGTAATATTGGCCCCTACCATGGCGGTGAAGTTCTATTTGGGGAATTACACACCCAACTCTTTT
>PIVQ01001881.1 GCA_003354055.1 Desulfobacteraceae bacterium
TTACCGATGTAACCAAAGAGATGGATTTATACAAAGAAGAAATATTTGGCCCCGTACTGGCGTGTATGTTTGTAGACACGCTTGATGAAGCAATCGCCCTTATTAACGACAGTCCTTACGGTAATGGTACCTCGTTATTTACCTCAAGCGGCGCAGTGGCTCGTAAATTCCAACACGAAATTGAAGTAGGCCAAGTCGGTATTAATGTGCCAATTCCGGTGCCACTGCCGTTCTTTTCGTTCACTGGTTGGAAAGGCTCGTTTTACGGCGACACACACACCTACGGTAAACAAGGTATTCGTTTTTACACAGAAACTAAAACGATTACCTCACGTTGGTTTGAAGACGATATTGCGTCGGGTCCAAACATGAGCATTAACTTAAAGTAATCATGATTAAAACGAATAACTAATAATAAAAAAGATGGGCGCGAAGGCTACTTCACACACAACACACATAAGTCTTCGCCGCTCGTCACGAACGACTCCCGTAACGGGAAACGCTAAGAACACAACTTACACAGCTAAAGAGGTCTAACATGGACTTTAACTTATC
>PIVQ01000249.1 GCA_003354055.1 Desulfobacteraceae bacterium
TTCAAATCGTGAAGGTATTCGGCCACTGCCCAGGCAATGCTCATTCCGTCGTAGGTGGATGTACCCCTGCCGATTTCATCCAGAATGACCAGGGAGTTTTCCGTGGCATTGTTCACGATATTGGCGGTCTCTTCCATCTCCACCATAAAGGTACTCTGGCCCGAAGACAGGTTGTCCAGCGCACCCACCCGGGTGAAAATCCGGTCTGTAAGGCAGATAGAGGCCTGCTGGGCCGGTACAAAGGAGCCCATCTGGGCCATGAGAACGGTCAACGCCACTTGTCGCAAAACCGTGGATTTACCCGCCATATTGGGGCCGGTTATCAGCAGTTGCTGGTTGGCGGTGTTGTCCAGAGTGATGGAGTTGGGTACATACCGCTCTCCCTGGATCAGTTTTTCCACCACAGGATGGCGGCCCTCTTCAATGGTGATAATATGCTCGTCATTAATCTCAGGTTTGACATATGCGTTTTCCGACGCCACCCGTGCCAGGCCCTGGAGTACATCAATCCTGGCGATAAAGCCGGCCATAGTCAGAATATCGCGGGCCCTGTCCACCACCTGGTCCCGGACCGTGCAGAAGATCTCATATTCAAGGGCGCTTCTCTTGTCCTGGGCATTGAAAATGGTGGTTTCCACCTCTTTCATCTCTTCGGTGATAAACCGTTCGGCGTTGACCAGGGTCTGTTTCCGGATATAGTGTTCCGGCACCCGGTCGGACTGGGCGCGGGATACTTCGATAAAATATCCGAATACTTTATTGTACTTGATCTTCAGTGAGGAAAGCTGGGTTTTTTCCTTTTCTCTGGCCTCGGTTTTGGCTATCCAGGACTTTCCGTCCCGGGTAATGGCCAGAAGCTCGTCCAGTTCCGGGCTGTACCCGTCATTGATCAGGTTACCGTCGTTGAGAACGTGGACGGCATCTTCCCGGATAGCATGGTCGATCAGATTTGAAAGTTCTCCCAGGCGTGATATCAGTGCCTGCTGGTCTTCGAGCCGGCTGCCGTTGAGCAGCGGATGATCGAAGCAGGACAGGTCTTCAAACAGCATGGGCAGATTAAGCAGGGAATTCTTTAAAGAGATCAGGTCCCTGGCATTGCCCTGGCCCATGGAAATCTTGCTGCCCAGCCGCTCAAGATCGTATACGGATTTCAAATGATCTATGATGGACTGGTGAGCCTGAGGGGCGCCTAAAAGTTCTTCCAGGCTGTCCAGACGCTGCTGGATCTTACTCTTGTCCACAAGGGGATAGCGGACCCATTGTTTGATCAGCCGCCCGCCCATGGCGGTCACGGTCTTGTCCAGCACAAAGATCAGAGTGCCTTTTTTGTCCTGGGTCTGGATATTGGATAAAAGTTCCAGGTTTTTGCAGGAGCGGTCGTCAATGACTAGGAAATCTTTAAGGTCATAAGGGGCAATCTTGAAGATATGCCGGGTATCCTGCATCTGGGTCTCTTCCACATAGGACATGATGGCTCCTGCAGCTGACACAGCCGCAGGCTGCCGTTCTATGCCGAATCCTTCAAGGCTTCGGGTGGCAAATTTCTGCACCAGCCGTTCCCTTGCCTCTTCCAGGTTAAAGGCCACCCGGGGAAGATAGGTGATCTGGAGTCCTGTAAATGCCTGTCTGACCTGGGCATAGACGGGATCTGTTTCAAAGGCGGCCGGCAGCAGGACCTCTTTGGGGGCAAGTTTCAATGCCTCGTCAATCAAAGCCAAGGGGATGGCACCGGTCGATCGATTTACCTGGCAGACTCTGAAGGCGCCGGTGGATATATCCAGGCAGGCAAGCCCTGCATGATCCTTGACTTTGGAGATGGCCAGAAGGAAGTTGTTGGACCCCTTGTCCAAAAGGGATTCGTTGAGAATCATCCCCGGGGTGATTACCCGGACCACCTCCCGTTTGACCAGGCCTTTTGCCTGAGCCGGATCTTCCACCTGTTCACACACCGCCACCTTGCAGCCGCTTGAAATAAGTTTGGCCATATAAACGTCTGCCGCCTTATAGGGTATCCCGCACATGGGGATAGGGTCGGTGTCGTTTTTGTTCCGGGATGTCAGGGCAATTTCCAGGATACCGGCCGCTTTAACCGCATCATCAAGGAACATTTCATAGAAATCTCCCATCCGGTAAAAGAGTATGGCATCCTGGTAAGTTTCTTTGATGGCCAGGTATTGGGCCATCATGGGCGTTTGTTTCTTCTTGGTCATGGATGGTCTGGGGGGTTAGCCTTAAGCCTCTTCTTTTTCAGGGGTTTTGGCAGCGTCAGCAGCGCCAGCGTCGTTTTTCAGTTTGTTCTTAATATAAGGGTCGTGAATATAAACATCCAGACGGGTTTTTAGTTGGTTGACTTCCCCTTTAAGACCTTCGATTCTTGCATCTCTTTGCCTTACTTCACGTCCCAGGCGAAAGGCGGTGAAAAGGCCCCTGAGACCTACCAGCAAAAGTCCCAGACCGAAGCAGATACCCCAATAGGCAACGTTGGGAAGGGCTTTGGCTGTGTAGTTATAGTGCAGGGTCCATACGTTAAAATCAAAGTGCAATGCAGTGGTGCTGAGAAAATAGTCCTGGTTCTGATAGCCAATGGTGCCTAAAAGGCCAAGAATAATAATAAAAAATATAATTTTAATGGTCTTCATTCATCCTCTCCGTTTTAAATTAGCAGATGCAATATAAATTGAAGCTGATCATAGATTAAATTTGCAATTTTTTCAATTCTTCTTTTGGTCTTCTAAGGCGCGGCATCAAATTAAAAAATCGCCCATGTAGGAGCGAGTTTCCTGAGTGGATAGCTGCCCTTGGAAATGCCACGCCAACTACCTGGGAGGTTTATTTTGATGCTCAGCCTTTCGGGATTTAAGCGCCTTTGGGGATTGAATCTTGGCAGGTTTGGCCTGGAGGAGAATTAAAGAAAAACCGGATTGATGTATTCCACCTGTTTCCGGTCCGGAAAAAGGGACCAGTTCAAGGCCTTGGGAGGCATACCTTCGGGAACAATCATACAGGATAAATGGATGTGGGGCAGCAGCTTTGATTTTTTGATCCGGGTGTCAAAGGTCCGGGCGATAATCTGACCCTGAGATATCCGGGTGCCCGGCGTCAACCAGCCGTCCACATCCAGGTGGGAATAGACCATGACCAGATTTTTTTCTTTAACCCCTGAGTTGTAGGAAATCACCATGCTCTGGCCCAGCAGGTCATCGGCCACATTTATCAGGGTGCCGTCAAACATTGCCGGGACGCGGGTTCCCGGCGGCAGGGCGGATATCCGGCTGTTGTTTTTGTAAAAACAGATATCAATACCTTCATGCATTGCATGGCGCAGGCCGAAGTCCGCCCACCATTTATCCGGGCTGTCCTGGAGCATGCCCGGATAAAAGACCCAAGTTATCTTAGTTTTACCTGAAGATGTATCCGTGCCGGTGTTTCTCAAAGCTAATCCGTTGACCCTGGCAATTTGGTCCAAATACCGGGGGAACGCCTTCATTACAGGGCTTTTAGGATGATTTTATGACCCATAAGATTGATATCTTCAATCACCCCCTGGATTTCCTTTTGTTCGCCCAGAAGTCCCCTGAGGATAAATTTGCCTTCTCCGTCCGGGGTGATGGCAGCCACATTCTCCATGATCAGTTCTTCTGTATCACCCTGTTTTAAATATACATTTGATTCGCACATGAGTTATGTCCTTTATTTTATTTGATGCCGGTAGAGATCTTTTTCATCCGTTGTTATTTTGTGGTCAGGTCTTTTGAACCGCTGGCCTTTTGACCATTCAACATTTATTCATGTGGGTGTTTAGCACTGGATGACATCGGGATGCAAGAGATTTACACGGGGGGGAGTACCTTTTTCAAGGTCAATAATGGCACCGGCGCTTGTTTTGCTCATACTGCAGTTTACCACAAGGCTTTTTCCCAGCATTGCCTTACCGGGCTGTTCATGGACGTGTCCGCAAAGGACCAGTCCGGGAGAGGCCTGTTCAATAAACCGGGCCAGGTTGTTGCTGCCCACACAAATTTTACCCCCAACCTTGTCGCATATCCCTTTTGGTGGCGGATGAACCACCAATACGGTATCCATGTCCATGGGAGAGGGCAGGGTGGATAAACGTTTTTTTTCATTGAGACAGATCCGTGAGGCAAAGGGAAGCAAAAAGGTGCCGCCGGACCCCACAAAGGAGAAATCCCGGATCTGACTGGGTTTATGGGTCAGCAGTTTCAGGTTGTTTGCCCGGGCTATGTGGGCCTCAGTCCTTCTAAGATCGGTATTCCCGCGTACAGCCAGAACCGGAACCGGAAGGCTGTCCAACTGGGCCAGACAGGTCCGGTAATTCAGAAAGTGGGTCAGATCTCCTGCCACCACCACAAGTTCCGGAGAAAATGAATCGAGAACCGAATATATGGCGGCCATATGGTTTTTTTTTCCGTGGATGTCGGCAATGGCATAGATTCGCATGGCTTATCTCATAAGATAAGAAAAATGTAACCGGCAAACAGTGCAAGACTGATGACGATGATAAGAAAAAGAAAAAGCTTCTTTTTACTCTTTTTCTCTTTTATGGTTTCCGTGGCGATATGGTTTTGATGGGATTCCAAGGCTCTTTTATTAGGCACCGGAAGAGGCGAATCTGCCGGTAATCCATGGTCCTGAGACGCTACCGGGACCTGAGCCTCCTGATCCGCTGTCTCTGACCGATCGTATTGAACCGTTTGGGTATGAATCTCCGGTCTTGTCACCGGCATCCTGCGTCTTTCAGGCGGTGCTGAAATGGAAAGTTCCCTGGCGCATTCTCTGATGATCGTGCCGTTGATTCGTTCCTGATTTTTAACGTACCCCGTCAGAAGGGCATGGTCGCAGATGATATTTATTTTTCTGGGCAGACCTTTTGAGAACCTGTGGATTTGCTGAACCGCGTCCGGATCAAAAATAGGCTGGGATGTCCCTGCCACCTGAAGCCTGTATTTGATATATTCCTCTGTTTCCTCAAATACCAGGGCATCTATATGGTAGTTCAGTGTGATTCTCTGTCTCAAGGCCCGGTTGGGAGGTTGCCCCAGGGCTCCCCTTAATTCACTCTGGCCCACAAGGAAGGTATGGATCAGGCTTAACCCGTCCTTTTCCATATTGGAAAACAGGCGAATCTCCTCTAAAAGCGTATCCGAGAGCAGTTGGGCTTCATCAATAACCAGAAGCACTTTTCTTTTTTTTGCATTGGCATTTCTCAAAAATCGTTCAAAGTTGATGAGAAAACGATTTTTTGATTTAAACTCTTTCTTGCTGCCGAATGCCGCTGCAATATAGTTTAAAAAATCAAGGCTTTCCAGGTTTGGGTTCGTAACCGAGACCCGAATGATATTCTTATCCAGACCTTTAAACAATGCATTGATTAAGGTTGTTTTACCGGCTCCCACATCCCCGGTCAACAGGAGTATCCCGGTGTGCCCCTCACCCTGAATTCCGTATTGTAACATGGAAATGGCTTCCCTGTGTTTCTCACCCAGCCAGAGGAACGTCGGGTCTGTACTGATTTGGAAAGGCAGTGCGTTTAATCTGTAAAATGATCTGTACATAGTGTCAAGGTCTGGTAAAAGAGGTTGCTGTCAGATAAGGCGTGGCGTCAAATTTAAATATCCCGGTACATGATTGACCATCCCAAGTGAATAGCCGTTGATGGAAATGCCACGCCAACTACCTGGGTGGTTTATTTTTGATGCTCGGCCTAACTAAAATCCAATGGTAAGGATTTATCAGTCTACTATGGATAAATCAAGACATAATGTACGCGAATGCAAGGTCGTACCTTAGATACCAGGGCCTTTTTCCGGTCCGGACAATGTCTCTATGACCTGGTTGATCTGATTCGGTTTAAACCAGTCGCTGTGTGTGGCATCTACTTCAATGCGGCGGACCTCTCCCTGGGCATGGGTTCTGAGTTTCGGGTCGTATTTTTCCATCCAGTTTGTAGTGTCCATCACAAGAATATCTCCCTGATAGGGAATGGGGATATAGGATTTGTAGGCTTTCCAGAATGCTGATTCCATCAGTCTGAACTGTGTGGTTTCGGGAAGCCGAATACCCAAGCGGGCATACAGATTTCCCCTTCTTTCATCCAGAGCTAGGAGATTCATGTGAATTTTTTCCCGGGTTTTCGGGATGATTTTCTTTAAACTATGGCCGATCCCGAATCTGAACATCCCTTTTACATGGTGTCCTACAAATGAAGACCTACTCTTTGTCTGCCAGAATTCGTCAAGAAATACGAGACGTTCAACCTTCTTTCCCATGCTGGTTAACTGGGAGGCAATTTCAAAGGCCGCAATGGAATACCTGCAGAACCCGATGATGATATAGGGTCCGGACGGATCGGCATGGGTGATTTCTCTTACATTATTGCGTGCGATTTCCCACAGATCCATAGGAATTATTCGTTTTTTTACCGTTTTATGGGCAAACACCGTCAGGGTATAAAACGCGTGGCCTTTTAAATTTTGTTTTCCATAGGCGTCCGTATCTTCATTTGTACCTGCAATGAAAAAGATTGAGGGCTTGTCTCCCTTGGGTTTGATCACCCTAAGATTGCTGAATACAAAGTCTGTGTCTTTTTCCTTCAGGACGGTTGCCAGATCCTTGAGCACCGGATATCTGAAAATGGCCAGTACCGGAATCGAGATGTTGAATTTTTTTTCAATAGCAGTGACAAGGCGTATGGCGGTCAGGGATGATCCTCCGATATCAAAGAAATTATCTTTTTGTCCGATATCGCGACTATTAAGGATCTCATTCCATATGCGGATCAATCCTGTTTCATATTCATCACAGCTGTCGCAGGCCGGCTCAGGCCAATCCATTTCCAGCGTAGTAGCTTTGGTCTCGGCATCCAGTTTATTAATCCACTCTTTTTCAAGGCGGGTGTAATCTATTTTTCCGGAAGCCGTATAGGGCAGGTGGTCCACCATACAAAATTTTGAAGGGATCATATAGGACGGGAGCCTGGATTTCATCCAGGCTTTGAGTTCTCCTTTGTCCAATTTAGGCCGGCCCTTATCCTCCGGGTAGTTATCCGCTGGATCCTTATCCAAAGGGTCCTTGTCCGCCACAATAAAAAGGGCGGTCTCTGTAATACCCAGATTATCCTTGGACACGGCAATGGCTGCTGCCGTGATATCCGGATGGGCCAATGCCGTTTTTTCAATCTCGTCAGGTTCCACCCGGTAGCCCCTGATTTTGATCTGCCGATCAATTCTGCCCAGAAAAATAATATCCCCCGAGGGCAGCATATATGCATTGTCGCCGGTTTTAAAAAAGCGGCTGTTTGCCTGAAGTCTGTCTTCTTTCTTACGTCTATTCCGGTGGACAAAGGCGTGGCGTGTCTGTTCGTCCTGATTCAGGTATCCTTGAGCCAGTTGCGGTCCGCCGATGTACAATTCTCCTGTGACCCCGGGAGGTGCCGGCTGGTGAAAATGATTTAAAATACAGAGGCTGACATCTGAGAAGGGCCGTCCTATGGTAACCTGTCCGTTAACTGCATGGGAAGCGGAAAGGTCCGCATAGGTAACGGCAACCGTTGTCTCTGTGGGGCCATAGGTGTTGAGGAGCCGGATCCTCCCCTTCACGGTCTGCTGCCAGGCGTTCACTTTCTCAGGGTTGGCTGCCTCTCCGCCGATGATGACCAGCCGCAGTGTGTCAGGAAGGTCAAGAGCACTGATCTGATCAGCCATCATATGCCAGTAGGCTGTGGGCAGATCTGCCACAGTGATGCTGTTTGAGTCACAGTATGCGAACAGTTCTTCCGGTGTCAGCACAAGATCTCTGGGTTTTATTACCAGGCAGGCACCTGAGAACAGGGTGGGATAGATCTCTTCGGCAGAGGCATCAAAACTGATGGAGGCAAATTGTAGAACCCTGTCCAGGGGCTGGAAATCATAGGTCTCTGCAGCGGACTTGGTAAATGAGGCCAGGGCAGAGTGCTGGATCACCACCCCTTTTGGATTGCCTGTGGAGCCTGAAGTATAGATGATATAGGCCATGTGCTCGGGGGCAACCGGAACCTGGGGGTTGGTCTCCGCACACCGGACAATGGTCCGCATTTCCCTGTCAAACAAGACAAGGTGAGCGCTTGAATCCGGGATTTTATCCAGGTGATCGGAATCCGTAATGATCAAATCCGGATGGGCGTCTTCAATAATGTATTTTATGCGTTCCTGCGGATAGGAGACATCAACCGGAATATAACAGCCGCCTGATTTCAAAATACCCAGTAAAATGGCAATGATGTCTGTATTCTGGGGCAGGAAGAGAAATATCTTTTTTTCCGGTCCGCCACCTGTTGCCGTTAGGAAATGGGCGATCTGATTGGCAAACTTGTTCAACTGGTCGTAAGTCAGGGTCTTTTTACCGTCTGAAACGGCTGTCACCGACTTATTTACGGTTGCCTGGATTTCAAACAGGTTGTGGAAACAGCTTCTTGGTTTCAGATGCCGTTGACTTGTCTGAAGTTTTTGTCCGATGGCTTTTATCTCTTCATTTGTCAGTACGGGAAGATCGGACAGGCAGGCATCGGGGGCATCAGAGGCAATTTTTAAAAAATTGGCAAAATGATTCAGGATCTGCCGGGTCGTTTTTTCATTGAATTTACGCTGATCGTACTCAATGGAGACTTCAAGTTCATCCACACCCTGGGCCGTGAGGAAAATAGCACCGGGCGTTCTTTCCAGAAGGGAGATGTTTGAGCAGGTCACAGCTTTCTTATAAGCCGCCAGAGATTGGTCCAGAGTGTTATAATCATAGGAAAAATAAATTTCTGACAGGGGGATGCTGCCCTTGATAGGACTTAAGGCATGGATATCTGTCAGTGAGAGATGGTCGTGGGCCCTGATTTCTTTCCATTGGCTGCGGATGCCGGATATAAATGAGATCAATGATTGACCGGGATCGACTTGTATTCTCATCGGCAGGGTGTTGATATACATCCCTGTTTTATTAGAACTTGTTTTATCGGTATCTGTTTTATGGGTCTTGTTTTTTCCAAAGTTCCGTACGGAAACCGTGGCGCCGAATAGAATATCTGTCTTTCCCGTATAATGGCTGAGCAGGATCGCCCAGGAGCCCATCAAAAAGGCGTTCATGGTCAATTCGAATTTTTCGCACAGGTTTTTTATTTTTCTGGCGGTGATGGAAGACAAAAAGGATTTGTGGCTCCCGGTGGTCAGGGGCATGGTATGTTGCTGACGCCGGGTCGGTGCAGTGCCTTTTTTTCGGATTCGGAAGGGGAAAACCAGGGGTTCGTTAAATCCTTTCAGGTATCCGGCCCAGAATTTTTCTGACAGATGCCGGGGGTGGTGGTTCAGCCATGAAATATACCGCCTGAACGATCCAACTGT
>PIVQ01001882.1 GCA_003354055.1 Desulfobacteraceae bacterium
CGTTATTTACGATTAAAAAAATAAAAGTTATGAAAAACCCGGAAACGCAAGGTAATTCAACGGTAAATCTATTGATTTTCTTTCTGAATTAAGGTAACTGTCCGGTGCTTGCACGATTTTTGCTCTGATTTATCCATGATTGCCACATCCCCAAGGAGGCAGGTTATGGAAAAACAAAAACACAGATTTCAAAGGATCGTATGCTGGATGATTCCGGCCTTGATCTTTTTGGCTGCGGTTCAGGCTTTTGGCCAGGACAACAAAAACGTCAACGGATTCAGGATTCAGGTGTTTCCCTTTCCCCAAGCCCTGGCCGGGATACCCATGCATATCTCATTTAATGGTACTTCCGGAACCGCCGATCCCTTGCCTTTGAAAAAGAGTTCACCCCCTGGTTCCGGTTTAATCTCAAATGAGCCCCAGCCCCCAGATGATTTTAATACCCACCTTTCCCGTTTTCGCGCCTATTTGTTCCAGTATCTGGAAGTAGCCAATCCGGAACCTGACACATACTCTGGAGCTGCTATTGACTACGGGATCGATTTCGGAACCGG
>PIVQ01001883.1 GCA_003354055.1 Desulfobacteraceae bacterium
CGAGGTTAAGTTTGCAGCTGTATGCTTGGTATTTAGGCAATACAGAGCCTATGTAGTGTGGTTATTCCCCATAAATAGCCGATAACGTGGAATAAATGCCAAACATGCGCTGCCCGAAGGGTTCTGCCTAGGGGCTATTTACTCTTTGTTGCTCGGTTTTCACTTATTCTTATAGGGATGTAAGCCATTAGAGTAACGCAGGGTCAGTTACCGAATCCATTAGGTTACAAACCTCACGCCGCAATTAAATCGCCCCTAGATTGAACAAATTTTAATCCTGAAAGGTCAACAGGCCCAAACTTTACTAGTTAAGTATATTTTATCAATTGCTATAACTGGTTTTTCGAAACACAAATAGCCCTAGGGCGTGTTGACCTTTCGTGATTAATTTTGCAGCAGACTGTCTGGTATTTAGGCAAGGCAGAGTGGTTATTCCCCATAAATAGGCGATAACGCAGCATAAATGCCAAACATGCGCTGCCCTTTGGGTTCTTTCTAGGGACGATTAACTCTTTGTTGCTCGGTTTTTACTTAGCCCACTAGGTTACAAACC
>PIVQ01000994.1 GCA_003354055.1 Desulfobacteraceae bacterium
CGGATAGGGGTGGGTTCTTTCCCCTGGAAATAATCATTGATCTGCGTTTTGGCAGGATCTGTCAACTCAATCATTGTAAAACTCTCCTTATTCAATTGTATTGATTTTCAGGGATATTTGCCTGAATAGCCTAATTTTAACCATGCATTAGGGACTGTCAATGTCAGGGGATTGCATTTTTGTACGAATTATAACAAATTAGTCCTAATATATTACCAAATCTTTAACTGCAAACTATAGACGAGACTCTCATGAAACTATCCGTCCCTTTTTTACCGGACCTAAAATATGCCGGTTTCCTGGCAGAACAAAAATCTTCTCTGGCATCTGTATATTTTCCTTTGCCGCCCGGACCCGCCGAACCCGTTTTCGACGCAAGGATCAGACCTCACCATACCCGTCAGGCACAGGATCTGGACGCCCTGAGCAATAGTCTTGCCCCTTTGGACGATATCAAAAAATATGTTCTGGTGAATACCCGGTTTCTTCCCCCCGCAATTTACACCGATCCCCCTGCATTAAATCGGTTTCTGGACAAAATTGCCGTTCTTGACAAAAGTGTCGGTATCAGCGGATTGGTAATTTCCGATTTTTACCTCACAAATGCATTGGATCGTACCGGGCACGATATTATTACAGCACTGGAGGCAGTTCCCGGGGTGAATTGTATGATGGACAGCCTGGACAAGGTGATGGCCTATTTAGAAATTATTGAGCAGACACGGTTCAAGCCACCGGGCCGACTATTGCTTGACCGATCTTTAAACCGCTACCTTCACACCTTAAACACTCTGGTACCGGTAATAAAAAAACGAATTTCCGGCATCAGGGTAGAACTGCTTGCCAATGAAGGCTGCATCCTGCACTGCCCGTTCAAACCTGCCCATGATGCCCAGATTGCCCTGTCCAATACAGGTTTGGTCCGGGAGTCCACCTATACGCTCAACAGGACCGCCGGTTGCCATGCCTATTTTTTTAAACACCCCCACCGTTTTCTTAAATCCCCCTTTATCCGACCTGAGGACACCCCCCAGTATCAGGGTGTGGCAGACACAGTCAAGCTTTGCGGCAGAACCCTGGGACCAGGCTTTCTTACGCAATGCATCAAAGCATATATTGATCGGTCTTTTGACGGGAATCTTCTGGACCTCATGGATGCAACAGCCTTTATGGCAGACCGCTTCCATATCGACAACAAAGCCCTTGGATCCAATTTTTTTAATGAGATCACCACCTGTACAAAACAATGCAAACAATGTAGGATATGTGCCAAGCTGTACCAAAAGGCAGCTTACAAAAAATCCGTTGGTTTCAAACCTTACAAGGAAATCTGATGAATATTCTAGTGACCGGTGGCGCCGGTTATATCGGCAGCCATACCTGTGTTGAACTGCTGAACAGAGAGTATAACGTTATTGTGGTGGATAATCTTTCCAACAGCTCCCGGGAATCTTTGAACCGGGTGCGGAAAATCACCGGCCAGAACCTTAAGTTTATTGAAATGGACCTTCTGGATGCCAAGGGCATTCATACTGTTTTCCAAAACCATGACATTGATGCCGTCATCCATTTTGCCGGCCTCAAGGCCGTAGGCGAATCCGTCGAAAAACCCCTTGCGTATTACCAGAATAATATTACCGGCACCCTGAACCTTCTTAATGCAATGGGAGACGCCGGGGTTAAGACAATTGTGTTTTCATCCTCTGCCACGGTATACGGTGATCCAAAAAGCCTGCCCATTACGGAGAATTTGCCCCTGTCCGTTACCAACCCATATGGTCGAACCAAACTGATGATCGAAGAAATTCTCAAGGATCTGTATATCGCGGACAACAGCTGGCACATCGCCCTGCTCCGCTATTTCAATCCGGTGGGTGCCCACCCCAGCGGTAATATCGGGGAGGACCCCAATGATATTCCCAACAACCTCATGCCCTATATTTCACGGGTTGCTGTGGGAAGCCTGCCCCGGGTAAATGTGTTTGGAAATGACTATAATACCAAAGACGGTACCGGAGTAAGGGATTACATTCACGTCACAGACCTGGCCCTGGGCCACCTTTGCAGCCTGCCAAAACTTATGCAGGAACCGGGGGTGCTGATTTACAATCTGGGGACTGGTAAGGGCTATTCTGTCCTTGATATGATACGAGGATTTGAAGACGCCTGCGGTCATAATATCCCCTATGATATAACGAAGAGACGACCCGGAGACATTGCCGCCTGCTGGGCAGATCCGTCCAAGGCTGAAAATGAGCTGGGCTGGAAAGCTACAAA
>PIVQ01000995.1 GCA_003354055.1 Desulfobacteraceae bacterium
ATCTCCGGCGCCACACTCGCCGGTGTCATTGGAGCCGACACGGTCATTCTCGGCGACGACACGACCGGTACCTTTGCACAGGCCACGGTCGGAACGGGCATTTCGGTCACCAGCGCCATGACCATCAGCGGCGCGGATGCCGGAAACTACACGCTGATCCAGCCGACCCTGAGCGCCGACATTACGGTGGCCACGCTGACCGTCACCGGACTCACCGGCGATACCAAGGTTTACGATGGCAACACCGACGCAACCGCCAGCGGAACGGCCGCACTCAGCGGAATCATCGGTGCCGACACGGTCACGCTCGGCGGAACACCGACCTTCACCTTCGCGTCCGAAGATGTGGCGGCAGGCATCTCCATCTCCACTACCGGATACACCATCAGCGGGGACGACGCAGCCAACTACACGCTGACTCAGCCGACTCTGAGCGCCGATATCACGGTGGCCACACTGACCGTCACCGGCGCATCCGCTGGCAACAAGGTCTATGACGGAACCACCGCCGCGACGATCTCCGGCGCCACACTCGCCGGTGTCATTGGAGCCGACACGGTCATTCTCGGCGACGACACGACCGGTACGTTTGCACAGGCCACGGTCGGAACCGGCATTTCGGTCACCAGCGCCATGACGATCAGCGGTGCGGATGCCGGAAACTACACGCTGACGCAACCAACGCTTAGCGCCGACATTACGGTAGCCACGCTGACCGTTACCGGACTCACCGGCGACAACAAGGTCTATGACGGCACCACCGACGCGACCGCCAGTGGCACGGCAGCACTCAGCGGAATCATCGGCGCCGACAGCGTGACCTTAGGCGGAACGCCGACCTTTACCTTCGCTTCTGCGGATGTGGCGGCAGCCATTTCGATCTCGACCACCGGATACACCATCAGCGGGGACGACGCAGCCAACTACACGCTGACCCAGCCGACGTTGAGCGCCGATATCACGGTCGCCACCCTGACCGTCACCGGTCTCACTAGCGATAACAAGGTCTACGACGGAGACACCACTGCAACCGCCACGGGTACGGCCGCACTCAGCGGAACCATCGGTGCCGACGTGGTCACTCTGGGCGGCACTCCGACCTACACATTTGCATCTTCTGATGTAGATGCAGGCATTTCGATTTCAACTACCGGTTACACCATCAGTGGTGACGATGCGGACAACTACACGCTGACCCAGCCGACTCTGAGTGCCGACATCACCGTTGCCACGCTGACCGTCACCGACCTCACTGGCGATAACAAGGTCTACGACGGCGACACCACCGCAACCGCCACGGGTACGGCCGTACTCAGCGGAACCATCGGTGCCGACGTGGTCACTCTGGGCGGCACTCCGACCTACACCTTCGCTTCCGCCGATGTAGATACAGACATTTCGATCACCACCACCGGTTACACGATCTCCGGCACGGATGCAGCCAACTATACGCTGACCCAACCGACTCTGAGCGCCGACATCACCGTTGCCACGCTGACCGTCACTGACCTCACTGGCGATAACAAGGTCTACGACGGCAACACCGACGCGACCGCCAGCGGCACGGCCGCACTCAGCGGAATCATTGGTGCCGACACGGTCACCCTGGGCGGAACACCGACCTACACGTTTGCTTCTGCGGATGTGGCGGCAGGCATTTCGATCTCGACCACCGGATACACCATCAGCGGTGTGGATGCGGGCAACTATACGCTGACACAACCGACGCTCAGCGCGGATATCACCGCCAAAGAGCTGACGGTTGCAAGTGCCGTAGCAGCGAACAAAGTCTATGACGGAACCACGGCAGCCGCCATTTCCGGCGCAACCCTGGTCGGAGTCGTCGGAGTCGATACGGTTGTTCTGGGCGACGACACCACCGGTACCTTTGCACAGGCCACAGTCGGAACCGGCATCTCGGTCACCAGCGCCATGACCATCAGCGGCGCGGATTCCGGGAACTACACACTGACCCAGCCGACCCTGAGCGCCGACATTACGGTAGCCACGCTGACGGTCACCGGCCTCACCGGCGATAACAAGGTTTACGACGGCAACACCGATGCAACCGCCAGCGGCACGGCCGCACTCAGCGGAATCATTGGCGGCGATTTGGTCACGCTCGGCGGAACACCGACCTACACGTTTGCTTCTGCGGATGTGGCGGCAGCCATTTCGATCTCGACCACCGGATACACCATCAGCGGGGACGACGCAGCCAACTATACGCTGACCCAGCCGACGTTGAGCGCCGATATCACGGTTGCCACACTGAC